>CAYMWC010000015.1:0-47877 GCA_964393695.1 uncultured Pleurocapsa sp. | reverse complement strand
ACTGAGCAAATTATCAATTTAATCAAAGAAACTAACCCAGAAGAGTTAAATACAGCAAAACTGGGAGAACAAATTCGGGAATTGGTTAAAGCAGGAACTTCTGGTAACGGCAAAAGTAATGGCGTATTGCGACAAGCCATTCAAACAGGCGTTGGTGAGGCTATACCAGCAGTAATCGAGCGAGTCAATCTTGCTGATGTCGATATAGACAAAATCTCCCGTCAATTACAACAGCTTAAAGGTAAAGCTCAACAAGTAGATGTCGAGCAAATTACTGAGCAGTTAAAAGATTTGAAAGATCAGGCAAGCAAACAATTTACCTCACCTGCTAATACAATTCAAAGCGACATAGAAGATTACATCCTTAATTCATTGCCTTGGCAATTTAGTCATCGCAATCTACCCAATGAATTCAAAGAGGTTATTTACGATCCCAATGCCAATCCTGGCAGCGTCAGTAAACAGTTGCAACAACTTAATAAAGAGTATTTTGTTTATTTACTGAAACGACGCGGTGATTTCAGTCCCTCAAGAATTGGCAACATTGCCAAAGACATGGAGCAAATACGCACAGAAATTATAGAAACTGTGCAAAACGCCGACAGCGAAGAAAAATCTCAAGATCTGCGTAGCAGAATTGAAAATTATTTGCGTTCTACTGGTAAAGAAGAACTCAATCCTGAAACAATGGAGCAAGAATTTTCCTCTTTACTCGAAGATCCAGAAGCAGGATTGGAAGATTTACAAAATCGCTTTGACCAAGTTGATCGTGATACTCTGGTGCAATTACTCAACCAAAGAGACGACATTAATGAAGAAGAAGCTAACAATATTGTCGGTCAACTTGAGCATACCCGCGAGAATGTCTTAAATCGAGCCAGAGAATTGCAAGAAAAAGCTCAGGCAAAAGCTCAAGAAGTAAGACAAAGAGTAGAAGACTATCTGCGTAATACTCAAAAAGAAGAACTTAATCCCGATGCGATTGAACGGGAATTAAGGACGCTATTAGAAGATCCACAAGCAGGATTTCAAGCTTTACGGACGCGAGTATCACAGTTTGATCGCGATACCCTGGTACAGCTATTATCACAGCGAGAAGATTTGAGCGAAGAACAAGTCAATCAAATTATTGAGCGTGCTGAATCTGTACGCGATCGTATTTTGCAAGCACCACAGCAGGTAGCCGAGCAAGCTAAACAACGTTCCCAAGAAACAATCGCTTCGATTAGCGAATATCTGCGCAATACTAACCTAGAAGAGCTTAATCCTGAAGGAATTCAGCAAGATTTGACTAAATTGCTGGATAATCCCCAGGAAGGTGCTTTAGCCTTGCGCGATCGCCTGTCTCAGGTAGATCGGGAAACTTTAGTGAAGTTGCTATCTCAGCGAGAAGACTTGAGTGCCGAGCAAGTTAATCAAACTATCGACCAAGTAGAACAGGCAATTCAAAGTATTGTTCGTGCGCCACAACGCTTGGCAAAACGAGCCACTAAACAAGTCTTGGACTTTGAAGCTAATCTCGAAAACTATCTGCGCAATACTGACAAAGAAGAACTTAATCCTGAAGGAATTAAACGCGATCTGCAATTACTTCTACAAGATCCGCGTGTGGGAATGGGTACTTTGATAGAACGAGTTTCGCAATTTGATCGCGAAACTTTGGTTGCTTTACTCTCTCAACGAGAAGATATATCTGAAGAAGAAGCCAATCAAATTGTTGAGCGCATTGTATCTGTGCGAGACTCAATCCAAGAGCAATTTCAGCAGATCCAACAGCAGATGCAGTCGATACTTGACAGTATTTTCGGCAAAGTTCGTGACTATCTCAATTCCCTCGAACGTCCCGAACTTAACTATGAAGCCATTCAACAAGACTTTACCCAAGTATTTGACGATCCCAAAGCAGGATTTGAAGCCTTGCGCGATCGCTTATCGCAATTTGATCGTGATACTCTCATTGCTGTCTTAAGTTCCCGTGAAGATATTTCTCAAGAACAAGCTAATCAGATTGTGTCTCGTATTGAAGAAGCACGGGATGGTGTACTGCATCAAGCTGAACGTATCCAGCAAGAAACACAAAAACGCTTAAAAGCGGTCAAAAAAGAAGCAAAAAGACAAGCCAAAGATGCCAGAAAAGCGGTTACAGATGCAGCGTGGTGGTTATTTGGTGCTTCTTTCACTTCTTTAGTTGCTAGTGCGATCGCTGGTTTTGTGGCGGTTAATTATTAAATTGCTTGTGGAAGTAGGAAGGAAAAGAAAAATTGAAAACTTTTTTTCCACGCTAAGTTAATATCTTAGTGTGGATTTTTTTGGCGATTATTTAACACGAAAAATAGATAGTTAGGCAATATTTATTAAAGTAAACAAAAAAACATTTTAACGGCTCACGATTCAGCTTGTTCTTGTCCACTTGCATCTTCAAAAACCAAGCCATCTTGCCTTGCCCCATGTCCGCTAAAATGTACAATCTGCGGTTTAAAATCTAACATTGCTTGCTGGATATCTCTTGGTCGAGTCGCCCCAGTTGAATTAATTGGCACTCTGCCTGCCGAAATATGCGACCTACAGCCTGCAAGAAACGAGACATTTTTTGTTCTAACTCAATGACCGAAACCTTCACTTACCCTAAATTAGGCTTTAAATGTAATATTTGTTTTTGTATAAGCGATCGCGCTTTGTTTGGATACAGCGCGATCGCTTTTAGTTTAGTATTTAAGCAGTTGCTAACTCTGGTATTGGAGGTAATGATTCGCCTTCCATTTCAGCTACATAGATTAATTCCTCCATTGCATCTAACCCATTTTCTAAAGCCTCTTGATATGTATCACCATGAGTAACCCATTTCTGACTTGGTGATAAGTCTGGTAGAGAAACTAGATAACAATTATCCTCATCACTCCACTGAATCAGAATTCTGTATTTAAGCTTATTGTTGTTCAAGTCTTTTCACCTCTTCTATGATTTGCTTTACTTCTAGTTCTTGGTAGCGTTTCGCGTCTTTTCCATCTTTTCCCGCAATAGTTGTTTTTCTTGCTAACAAAGGATGTTTATAAACACAGTGACTACCTTTTCCACGTCCAGGAAGTAACTCAAACCCTGCCTTTAATAGCATTTGCTTTAATTCTCTGATCTTTTTAGGCATTCATTATATTTTGTTTCTTAACACTTGTTAATTATCTGTATACATCCTCCTGCAAATATTGTTTCTATCTGAAGGATAACCAGTTAGAAAAGGTTTGACAATCTTTCAGAATTTTACAAATTTTGTCTAAGCGATCGCTTTTAGTTTGCTATTTAAGCAGTTGCTAATAATCGTGCGATCGCAAAATAATTGATTTACAAGTACAGATGTAACTTGATGGTTATTTAGTCCTTCTTTCACTTCCTTAGTTGCTTGGCGATCCCAGGTTTTCTGGCTGTTAGCTATATAAGTTAAAGGGCGTTAAACAATAGCTAGGTGAATAATCGCATCACCCTGATTAACCAGAGGATTTTGCGTATAGCTAATGACTACACCATCAACGTTAGCACGTACTGCTGCACGCTTTTCACCGAAAGCATTCTTAATAACGCCTAATTCTTGTCTTTTATAGACTTTTTGTCCTAAACTAACTTCAATATGAAAAATTCCTCCTCTATATGCCCGAATCCACTGGCTTTTTCGAGCTTCTATGGAATTAACTACCATAGGTACAAGCCCATCATCGTACATTTCCAAACAATTCATCACTCGTAAAATACCTTCTACTCCGACTTTGATTGCGTCAGGATTAAACCGTAAAGCCTCTCCAGCTTCATAAAGTAAGACAGGAATCCCTTTTTTAGTGGCTGCATGACGCAAAGACCCATCTCTAGTGGTAGCGTTCATCATTAACGGTGCGCCAAAGGCTTTAGCACAGCGATAAGTAATTTCGTCTTCTAGATTGGCACGAATTTGGGGTAAATTAATTCGATGTACTGCTGCTGTATGTAAATCAATACCGTGGGTGCTATGAGCAACAATTTCGCGCATAAATAAGCTGGCTAACTGTGAAGCTAAAGAGCCATTTTCCGAACCTGGGAAAGAACGATTTAAATCTCTGCGGTCAGGAAGATAACGAGATTGTTCAAGAAAACCAAACACATTGACAATCGAAACTGTGATAATCGCTCCTTTTAATTTACTAGGATTGATTTTTCCCAATATTTGCGCAATAATCTCAACTCCATTTAACTCATCGCCGTGAATAGCTGCACTTAACCATAGTCTAGGTCCTGGTTCAACCCCGTTAATTACAGTCACAGGTAGAGAAACGAGGGTTTGAGTAGCTAGACGACTAACAGGCAGATCAAAACGACGTAGTTGTCCTGGAGGAATTATTTCTTTAGCAATTTCGATAGTATTATCTGACACCTGACTCTTAGCTTCCAGTTAATTAATACTTAATGCGATCGTCAAATTTACCCGAAGGGTAATCGCTATTGTCAGCCTCAGCAGCATTTTTGACAACAAAATCAATAATTTTACCTGCAACATTAATTCCTGTTGCTTTTTCAATCCCCTCTAAACCAGGAGAAGAATTAACCTCCATAACTACTGGGCCATGATTAGACCGTAATAAATCTACTCCTGCAATTTTTAAACCCATGGCTTTGGCTGCCCGAATTGCAGTTTCCATTTCTTCAGGAGATAAAGCTACCTTTTTAGCATTACCACCCCGATGAAGATTAGAGCGAAATTCTCCTTCTGCCCCCTGTCGTTTCATCGCTGCAATTACTTGTCCCCCAACCACAAAGCAACGTATATCTGCACCTTTAGCTTCTTTAATGTATTCTTGTACGAGGATATTGACATCTAAACCACGAAAAGCTTCAATAACTGATTTGGCTGCCTGATAAGTTTCTGCCAGAACTACGCCGATTCCTTGTGTTCCCTCTAATAATTTGATAACTAAAGGTGCGCCTCCTACCGTTTCTATTAAACCTTCTATATCTTGAGTAGCATGAGCAAAGCCTGTAATGGGCAAGCCAACTCCTTCTCTGGCTAAAATTTGCATTGAGCGCAATTTATCTCGACTGCGGGAAATTGCCTGGGATTCATTGGGACTAAAGACATCCATAAGCTCAAATTGTCTTACTACCGCCGTACCATAGAAAGTTTTAGAAGCTCCAATACGGGGAATAATAGCATCAAAATTTTCTAACGGCTTGCCTTTATAGACTATGGCAGGTCTTTTAGAAGTGATATTCATATAGCAACGCAAGTAGTCAACGACTCGCATATCATGCCCTTGTTCTTTTCCTGCTTCTTTTAAACGTCTGGTGGAATAAAGAGCAGGATTTTGCGAAAGAATGGCTATTTTCATTCTGTGAGTAAAGATATATCTGTATTAAATTTGAGCTATTTATATTTTTGGTGTTCGTGGTGACTTTGCAAGAAAGATTTACCAGGATCTACTAAAAATTTATTACGTACCGCTTGTCTGCCCAATAGCATCCGAAATCCCATCACGTCTCGATTAGTTAAAGTTAGTTCAATTGACCACTGTTTTTCACCCAACTTTATCTGGGTTTTGACTACAGGCCTAAGTTGAATTATGCCACCCGAATTGCGTACTTTTCTATATTCTAAAAGTTCCGCTTCGGCGGTAATCGTCATGTGATTATTGCGCTGTATGGGATGTACTTGAAAACGAATAATTGATTTACCGTTTTTTTCTAACTCTTTGATTGCAAAAGCATGAAGGGCAGACGACCTGGCCCCTGTATCAATTTTTACTTTGATCTGCTCAATTCCTAATTTTGGTAGAGTAACAATTTCTCGCCAACCAATAGTCGGAGTGGGATGGGACTTTCTCAAGGGGTAGTGATCATTTTGAGGATTAAACACACAGATACCAATTATAGCCGTAACAATAGTAGTCTTAAATCATTCCACTCAAAATGACAAACTGTTTTTTGCTCCCTAGCTCAACTTTAGATCAGCTTAAATCAGCTTAATTACTGAAAACTATTCCGTTAAATTACTGAGGATTTTATTAGCTACTTTTTGTACGATAACTAAGGTATCGATACTCATCTGTGTCTGATATTTTTGCTTAGAGTAGTTTTGAGCATAAGAAAAAGGTATCAGCAACTACTACTGACACCTTTGGAGTCCCACGAACTGTAATGTACCAAAAAGTTTGGTACTTATACAGGATAGTCCGAATTATCTCCTGTAATGTATCGAATCTTACCATTTAATTTTTAACATGGCTATGTTTCAGTAGCTAGTTCAAGCTTAAATAATTATTTAGAATTGACTGTTACTCATAATTGATGTTTTGTACTTACATTTAACACTGATCTTGTAAAGCATAATCTCATCTTGAGCTAAAATTTAAACTGACTCAACTACCATTGTCTGAGGAATAAAGATTTGAGGCTTTTAAAACTTGCCAACTGGTTATCTAAAGGAGATTTAGATAAATATAAACAACAATCTCAGCAAGCTCAACAAAACCAAGCTCAATTAGCCAAAATCGAGTCTGAGCTAGAAAGAGTGAGAAATGCTTATCAGGAAACTCAGAAAGAATTATCACAAGCCAAGGCTCAACTGCAAATTAATCAAGGTTTTCAAATTGAATTGGGCGAAACTCAATTAAAACTTAAGAAAATGGAGGCTGAAGCTACGCGCTATAAAAAAGAACTATTTGAGCAGACAAAAGAACTTAGTTTAAGCCGATCCCAATTAAGACAGGTTCAGCAAACCCTAGCTAGATCTCAGAATTGGACTCAGCAAATTAAAACTCCCATTCAAATCACGGATATTAGCAAGACTTTGCCAAAGCACAATTTTGATACCCTCTGGGGATTTGGGATCAGTACTCCTAAAGCAAACTCCACAACAACTACGGGGGCAATTTTAGTCAAAGGTTGGGTACTGGGTAAAAAAGCTGAGGCTCAAACTCTGAGAGTAATTTATCAAACAGAACTCTTACTCGAAACTCCTGTGCAAGATCCCCGCCCCATGATTATGCAACAATATCCAGATATCTCTGCTGCCAAAAACAGTGGTTTTGAATTTGCCCTCTCTGTTACGAGTATATCCACTCCAACCCAACTAAACCTAGAAGCAGTTCTTGTTGATCAAACGATAGTACCTTTATGCGCTTTAACTTTAACATCTCAGCCTGTGGAAACTGAGAAAACCTAAATTTTCCCTTAAACTTAGTTAGACTGATAATGAAATTTAATTACTCTGAAGGTAGTCTTATAAAAAATCTTAAGAAAACATTAAAAAAAAATCCCAAAAGTTTACAATAAAATTTAAGGTGTTCGGAGGAACAAAGTGTTTACAAGACTTGCACAACAACATCGTCAATTTGTACAGGATTTGGTGATGACTCTTCAAGCTTTGGCGATCGCGCTAGAAAATCAAGGCTATTTGGCATCATGCTATACCTGTGGCGGTGAAATGAATAGTGCTTCTTTTATGGTTAGTTTAGGCAACGACCATTTAATTCGTTTTTTAGTTTCGGATTATGGGATCACTTGGACAGAAATGAGAGATGATCGCGAACTAATGAAACTCGAAGGTGCGGAAGCGATCAATCAGTTACAGGATTTAGCAGATTTAATCAAATATCAAACTCAATCGGTAACATCAGATAAATCATCAACTTTACAACGTGTTTAGCTAATTTAGATTATGCTCAATGTGAAGAATGTTTGCTCGATTATTATTTTGTAGTCCTAAGCTGCGAATAGTTAAGGTGACTTTAATTAGTGCGATCGCCTTGACTATTCTGCCTTTATCTTTACAAGCGCAGTCTCCTCTGCAATCAGGAGCTATTACCCTAAAATCAGATATACAAGAATCTAACTCTAAAACAGGGATTATTACCGCTAGGGGCAATGTAAAAATCAATTATCCAGCCCGAAAAATTCAGGCTACTGCTGTCCAGGCTCAATATTACACTCGTGAACGTCGCTTAATTCTGACGGGAGATGTTTATGTAATTCAAGAAGGAAATAGTATGCGAGCCGAAAGCCTAACTTATTTAGTCGATGAAGGGCGTTTTATTGCCACCCCTAAAAGCGATCGCCAGGTAGAATCAACTTATATTATTACTGAATAACTAATTACTAAGAAAGCTGTGGCTTTAGTTTTAGACAACATTCATAAATCCTATGGCAAAAGAAATGTCGTTAATCGCGTTAATCTGCGAGTTTTGCCAGGGGAAATTGTCGGGTTGCTAGGTCCCAATGGTGCAGGAAAAACCACTACTTTTTATATCGCTACAGGCTTGATTAAGCCCAATGAGGGAACAGTTAAGCTTAATGAGCGTAATATTACTACTTTGGCTCTTCATCAACGAGCGCGTCTGGGTATGGGTTATTTAACGCAACAAGCAAGTATTTTCCGAAACCTTACCGTCCAGGATAATATTTTACTCGTCTTAGAACAAACAGGCATTCCCAGTCCTGCTCGACCTGTTCGTTTACAACAGTTACTTAGAGAGTTTCGTTTGGAAAAAGTAGCCAATACTCTCGGATCTTTAGTTTCTGGTGGGGAAAGACGACGTACTGAATTAGCAAGATCTCTAGCAGCAGGCTTAGATGGACCCAAGTATCTTTTATTAGATGAACCCTTTGCAGGTGTTGATCCCATTGCCGTAGCTGAGATGCAAGAAATAATTGCTCAATTGCGCGATCGCCAAATGGGTATTTTAATTACTGATCACAATTTTCGCGAAACTCTAGCAATTACTGATCGCGCTTATGTTATGCGTGATGGTCAAATTCTTGCTTCTGGTACAGCAGAAGAGCTTTACAACAATTCTTTGGTTAAGCAATATTATTTGGGAGATAATTCTTGGATCACTACATAGCGCAAAAAGTCAAAAGTTAAACCTTATCTATTTAAACTTGTAAATTGGGACAGATAACTTCTGGTTGTTTGTCGGGTGAAGTTAACCAATGTTGTAGAATCTCTGTTAAATCTCGACGTAAGAACATTAATTCTGCAACTTGTCGATCAATCTTAGCAACTTGCTGTTCTAGCTTGCTTTTTACATCACCACACGGTAAATTACCGCGATCGTAAACTGCCAAGCATTCACCAATTTTTTGGAGGCTTAAACCCAGGGATTGTAACCTTTTGATAAAAGCTAGACGAGTAACCATTTCAGGATGGAATAGTCTAAAATGCCCTTCAGTTCTTTTAGAGCTTTTCACTAATCCTAATTCTTCGTAATAACGAATTGTCTTAATAGAGACACCGCTTTGAGTAGAAAGTTCTCCAATTTTTAGAAAGATTTGTTCTTGAATTTGCATAATGACCTCCTTATAGTTGTACAAAATTAGATTAGAACATTAATAGTAATCGGCTCGTAAATAGGAAATAGGAAGTAGTATTTCAAAAATGTCCCAACATTTTTACGTATGGTTATATTATCTATTTACCGTAGATCAAGTTGAGATTGACGAGGGGACAAGGAGACGCGGAGACGGGGGGAAGCAGTTTACCCATCATTAATTAATTGACAAAACACTACTTACTTAACCAATCAGTAACAAAGCTTAAACGAGAAGTCTTGACCCACTAGTAGCGTAGCCTTCGGGTAATCACCAAAAGAAAAAACCCGACTAAAATTAGTCAGGTTGAAAATTTCTAGATAGATTTCGTCAATTAATTACAGTTTAACTACATAAAACGCCACACCATTATTACCTTCTAAAGAGAAGTGAGGTAAATTATTCTGAATATAATCAATCTCAACTTGATCTACGGTAAATAGATGTGAACCAGATTGACTGTTAAGCATTCTAAATACAGGTACAGTTTCAATATCTTGAGGTGCATCTTCAAAGGCATAAAATTTTATACCTTCGTAATTGTAGTTACTCAGATTATCTTCAATGTAGCTTTTCTCGACTTCATCCATTGTGTACAGATGCGCGCCAGTTTGGGTATTAAAGAAGCGATATACTTCTTCTGCACCTGCAATATCTGCACCAGTTAAAGCATCTTGATCACTAGTTAGAACATTGAACTTTTCAGCTTCATAGTTGTAGGCAAGTTCACCTGTTTGACTTTTAGCTTGGATATCCGCAATCTCAGTCATGTCAGAGGTATACAGATGGAATCCTTTTTGATACTGATAAAAACGGTGTACTTTAGCTAATTGCAGATTGGGCGCTGATGGGTCAACTGGATCAGAGGTAAAATAATCAACAATTTGTGTCCCAACGAGATTATTAATTTTTTCTACGAAACCTGCACCAGCTTTGCCATCAGCGTTAAAGAAATCGGTGATTTTAAGATCATTGTCGGCATTGGCTACACCGTCGCGATTAAGATCAATAATTAAATCATTACCGACTTTAGCTAAACCAATAGTTGTTGTTGTGGGATCACCGAGAGTAATTTCTAGCGTGCCAAAGGAGCTAGAATCTGCTGGATTAAGGCTATTTAAATTGATATCTTCACTGGTAATAAAAAGAGAATCTAAACCAGCACTATCTTTGATTTCACTACCAAAAGCATTTACATTTAGCTGGTAGAGATCATTGCCATCACCACCGTCTAAAATATTTCGACCATCGACACCCAAGATAAAATCATTGCCTGCATCCCCAGACAGTAAATCATTACCCTGGAAACCAATGATTGTATCGTCACCATCACCACCAAAGATAGAGTCGTTACCTAATCCTCCATTGAGTTTTTCGCTATTGGCTGTACCTTCATTGAGTAAAGAAAAAGCCTTATCTTGAATGATTGTGGTGTCGGTATTACGGCGAATAATCTCAGCTAGAGTCGCGTTTTCAATCTCAGTAATTTCTTCAGGGGTAAAAATATTCTCATAGTAAAAGCGATCGCCATCTCTTAAAGCAAGAAACTGTCTGGCTACAAGAGCTTGAAATGTTTCTCCTACTGCTGCACCTGGTACATGATCTTCAGCTAAGAGAGCTACATATAAATCGATGTTATCGACGTTGCCATAGAGGGATGCTAATTGAGTTTGTAACTCGACATTACTAGTAATATCAGCAAAACTTGTAACTTTGGCTAGCCCAAAAGCTTCTCTGACAGTATTGTAATCACTGATGCCGTTGAGTCTACCACGCTGAATATTAATTGCAAATAAGTCACGGGCAGTACTAGTCCCACCAAAGCTAAATAGAAGGTTGCGGATATCATTAATGATTTTGAGATCCACATTCTCACTGAGGGAAGAAGCTATACCTCTGAGGATTGGGTCAATACCAGTTTGTGTAATTATTTCTGCTGAACGGAAAAAGACTTCAGACAAGGTTAAACTACCTTCAGGTATTTCCTGACCTTCTGTATCCAAACGTAAAATTTGCGAACCTAATTGAGTATGACCAACACGGAAAGCTGCGGAACTAAAAGTATTTTCGAGATTGGGGTTAATTGTAGCATCATAACCATTATATTCAGGTAAAGCATCAATCCCTAAAAGTGAAGATAAATATTCACGATATACAACTGCCTGATATTGAGCAATATTAATTTGACGCGCACGCTTATATAGTTGAGCGTCTGTCCAGTCAGGATGAGCGATCGCTAGTTCTCCAGCAATACGGTTATGTTCCCTCACAAATAGGGTATGCATCGCCACTAAAGCTGAGTTTTCATTAACTCGACCATCTCCCGCAGTAAATGAATTACCTGGGCGGTTAGGATTAGGAGGAGCAAAGGGTAAAAGATTACCTTCACTGACTGTTAATAAACCACCATTACCTGCACGTAAACTGTCAGCAGTTGTTTCACTTGAACCATAAATATTAGAGCCGTCAACCCAAGCAGTAATAGTATTAATAATTTGGGCTGGGTTATCAGTACTAGTGCCAGTACCATCAACAAAAGCCGTAGCATTTAAAGAAATATTTACCGTACCAGTGCTATTGGGATCTAAGAAGGGATCACCTGTAGGAACAGGAATGTCGATTCGTAATTCGCGATTTTCAGGGGTTGAAGTAATATCGTGGTCGAGAAACTGACCAAACACCCAAATCAGATTAGTTAAACCGCGATCGCTCTGAATATTTCCATCTTGTTGTGCCAAGGTGTTACTAATGACTCTGGGGTTAGGACGATCTGATCCTGCGGGGCTGGAAATGCCATCGCCAAAATCTAAAGGCGCAGTGTTAAGAAAAGTACTGCCAACTGACCCATAATTAGTATTAGTCTGATTATTTCCAGTTCCATTAATTGAATAAAAATTAGTTGTTTCTGATTGATAAATATCGTTATTAATAAGAGCGTTACTCATAAATATTGTCTTGAAAATAGATTGTTAAATTATTCAGTATTTATTAGTACAATTAAGTATTTTTTTGTACGTAATATCTATTACAACATATCTATTTAAAAACTTGTATTGTTCTTGTAATAATTGTTTGTGAATGCTCTTTTAATTTTTGATAAAGTAATGGCAGTTAAATTAAATTTATGAGAATCAATTAATTAAGAAATCAAAATTTCACCAGAATTTTACCAAAACTTCAGAAAAAAGCGGTAAGATCGAGCAAAGAGAGAGCAAACAAATAGCTCTCTCCTATTACTTGGTGAACTTTATTATTAATAAAGTAGGTTAAATGCTTGAAACAAATGTCAAAACGTCTACAAAAGTTTCCGTACTATTAGCGAGTGATAATTCTTTACTACAAGCTGGTATTCGTTCAATTGTCAATGCTGAAGAAAATCTAATACTTGCAAGTGGCATGATTAACAAAGATTTTTTGCAAGAGCTTAGTGAAGAGAACAAGCCTCAGATAATATTATTAGATACAGATATCTCTAGTTCAGTAGCTCACGAAACAGTTAAATATATACAGAAACATTTCCCTACCAGCAAAATTATTCTGCTAGTAACAGACAAAAATACAATCAACCAGGACTTTTTCACCAAAGCAATACGTGGTTGCTTGCTTAAAAACGAACCACTAGAAAATTTTATCAAAGCAATTTTCAGAGTAGCCAAGGGAAGAACTTGGTATAGTCAGGGTATAATCGAGAGATTGATGCAGTTAAGAACACTCCATCTATCTGTCACACAGAAATTCTCCCTGAGCGATCGCGAAAAGGAAATGTTAAGAGTAGTGGGTAAGGGATGGAACAATGCTCGTATTGCTGCTGAATTTAACTTAGCTAGACAAACAGTTAATAATTACCTCAGTCGAATATATAGCAAGATATCAGTTAATTCTAGAGCGGAAGCTATTGTTTGGGCGAGAGAACGTCAAATTTAACAAAAACTTTTAGTTAGCTATTAGTTATTAGCTATTAGCTTTTATAGCGGTTCTCAAATTAATGAGATACATTTTGCAAGCGTGCCTAGTGTCTAGTGCCTTGCTTCACCGAGGTGTACCTCACTCAACCGAGAATTGCTATAGCTTTTAGCTTTTACCTCTTTTGATTTAACTAGCGTGCAGCCAAATTAAAAATCATACCTCTATTTACTAATGCCTCAAATCTAAAAAGGTTTTAAGTTTTCAGAACTCTGTCTGCATAGATAAAGTATTATCATACTCTCATTTAGGTATACCAATTGATAATAAAGAGTATCAAACTGTCTATACACCCTCTGCTACATAGTGACAAAATCACTTTTAATCACACATTCAGCAGATGAATAAACTTTATGCAATGCCTTGAAACCAGCATAAAAAAAAGTGCGGGAAATCTACCACGCTTTTCTAATGCTCTGTCTTTAGTAGAAACTTTAAAACCTAATTATTCGGTTTATTGTCTTCGACCCAAAGTAATAACAGATACCGCTAAAAGATTTATCGATCTTTTTCGTGGTCAGGTTATGTATGCAGTTCAATGCAATCCTAATCCTCTAATTATAGATGAACTATATCAGGGAGGCATTAAAAGATTTAACGCTGCTTCAATATCTGAAATTGCACAGATATCGAATGCTTACCTTAATTCTCAAATCTACTTTATGCATCCAATCAAAAGCCGTACTGCTATCAAATCTGCTTACTGGGATTGTGGTGTATCTCGTTTTGCTGTAGACCACTATAATGAACTCGAAAAAATTTTAGAGGAAACTGGAGGAAAAAATCTCACGATTCTCGTTAAAGTCAAAATTCAACCATTAGAAGGTTCTTCTTATAACATTGCTAAAAAGTTTGGTGCAGAACCACTCGTAGCAGCTAGGTTAATGCAACAAGCAGCACAGGCTGGTTGTCGAGTAGGTGTTACTTTTGATATTAGTTCTCAATACATTGAACCCCAAGCCTATGGTAAGGCTCTTGATTTAGTCGGGGAAGTCATTAAAATGGCTGGAGTTGAGCCAGTCTGTGTTAATATCGGTGATGGATTTCCCGTGGCTTATCCAGGCAGAGATATCCCACCCCTAGAAGACTACATAACGGAGATAGAACAGGGTTTAGAACGTCTCAAACTTAGCCCTGATGTAGAAATATTGGCTGAACCTAGTCGGGCTTTAGTTGCTTCTGGCTGTTCTTTATTAACTCAAGTGCAGGTGAGAAACGAAGAGCAGTTGTTTGTCAAAGACGGCTTATATGGTGCGTCGTCGGAATTATTCGACTCTAAAAATACTTTATTAACTAGGGTAATTCGTCTTAATGGTTCTGTTAGTAATGAACTCAAAGAGTTTTCTGTTTGTGGCGTAGCTGGCGATTCTAGCTATATGTTGTCTTTTCCTCTACCTTTGCCTGTAGATGTAAAAGAGGGAGATTGGTTAGAAATTGATTGTATAGGTGCTTATGCTAACGCTCTATCCATTAAGTTGAATAGTTTTTATATCGACGCTTTTGCAATTTTAGATGATGTACCGCTCAGTTTAGTTAATCAAACTAAGAAAGTTTTAGTCGGTGCTACTAATTAGGTTATTTTTAGAAAAAGTTATAGCTGGTAAAGTGGGCAAAAGTTTTGTTAAACAAGGTATTAAGTTAAACTTAAGCGTTGCCCACCCTACTAAACTAAACTAATATTTTATTTTTAGGAAATGATCGTAGTAGAGCCAAGTTAGCTCAAAAATTTGTGATAATCAGGAAAGGAATTCCTACCCACTCAACTTTGGGTAGGTTTTTTTAGTTAAGCCAAGAAATTATCAACTATAGCCGTACAAAATTAGATTAGGACATTAATAGTAATCGGCTCGTAAGTAGGAAGTAAGAAGTAGTATTTCAAATCTAGAAAAGGAGCAGTCTAATAGAAAATCTAACCTTAGATAGAAGCCTTCTAGACTATTAATCAACTAGGGTTTAACCCTTTTATTTATGCAGATAATTGAAAATACACGCTTACAAAACTTGATAGAGAGATTAACCTCAACCATTGCGCCATTGACTAAATCTTTTCAGGAGGTAATCTGCTTTCAATTTGACTAATTTTAAAACAGATGAACTATGAGTTATATTTGCGTTATTTTAAAGATTAAGACTATATCAGTATTCATATAAATGAGTTTATTTAACCTACAAGCACCTTTTGAACCGCAAGGAGATCAACCTCAAGCGATCGCCGAATTAACGGAATCATTACAAGCAGGCAGTACTTTTCAGACTTTATTAGGCGCAACGGGTACAGGTAAAACTTTTTCGATCGCCAATGTTATTACTAATGTGCAAAAGCCGACTTTAGTTTTGGCGCACAATAAAACCCTTGCAGCCCAGTTATGTAATGAATTACGCCAGTTTTTCCCTGACAATGCGGTGGAGTATTTTGTCAGTTATTACGATTACTATCAACCAGAGGCATATATTCCCGTCAGTGATACCTACATAGAAAAAACAGCTTCCATTAATGATGAAATAGATATGTTGCGTCACTCAGCAACGCGATCGCTTTTTGAACGGCAAGATGTGATTGTCGTGGCTTCGATTAGTTGTATTTATGGTTTAGGGATGCCCACCGAATATCTTAAAGCTGCCGTACCACTTAAGTTGGGGATGGAAATTGATCAACGGGAATTATTACGGGATTTAGTATCGGTACAGTATTCTCGCAATGATCTTGAAATTGAAAGGGGGCGTTTTCGAGTCAAGGGAGATGTCCTAGAAATTGTTCCTGCTTATGAAGATCGCATCATTCGGATTGAGTTTTTTGGGGATGAAATTGAAGCTTTACGTTATGTTGATCCAGTTACAGGCGAGATTTTACAAAGTTTGAATGGAATTAATATTTATCCTGCCCGTCACTTTGTTACTCCTCAAGAAATGTTAGAAGTAGCTTGCCAAGATATCAAAGCCGAATTAGAAACTCGTTTAGTTCAGCTAGAAACCGAGAATAAACTCTTAGAAGCGCAAAGATTAGAACAGCGTTGTCGTTATGATCTAGAAATGCTTCAGGAAGTCGGTTATTGTAACGGAGTAGAAAACTATTCCCGACATTTAGCAGGAAGACAACCAGGGGAACCTCCAGAATGTTTAGTAGATTATTTCCCTGATGATTGGTTATTAGTAATCGATGAATCTCACGTTACCGTACCCCAATTACGGGGGATGTATAACGGCGATCAAGCGCGGAAAAAAGTCTTAATTGAACATGGTTTTAGATTACCTTCAGCAGCCGATAACCGTCCTTTAAAAGCAGATGAATTTTGGCAGAAAGTAAACCAGTGTATATTTGTTTCTGCTACCCCTGCCCAGTGGGAATTAGAACAATCGGGCGATCGCGTTGCTGAACAAATTATCCGCCCCACAGGGGTAATCGATCCAGAGATTTTAGTTCGTCCTACAGAAGGACAAGTCGATGATCTCTACGGAGAAATTAATGAGCGAGTTGCCAAAGGGGAAAGAGTATTAATTACTACCCTCACGAAAAAAATGGCGGAGGATCTAAGTGAATATTTTGCCGAACGAGATCTCAAAGTTCAGTATCTCCATTCTGAAATTAAATCAATTGAACGGATCGAAATTTTACAAGCACTAAGGAAAGGCGAAGTGGATGTTTTAATTGGGGTTAACCTTTTACGGGAAGGTTTAGATTTACCAGAAGTATCTTTAGTAGCCATTCTCGATGCCGACAAAGAAGGCTTTTTACGTTCTGAAAGTTCGATTATTCAAACCATTGGTAGGGCTGCCCGTCACATTCAAGGACAGGCGATTTTATACGCGGATAACTTAACTAAAAGTATGGCAAGGGCAATTGAAGAAACCGAAAGAAGACGTAATATTCAAATTGCCTATAACAAACGCCATAATATTACCCCCAAACCAATTATCAAAAACGAAGCCAATTCGATCCTGGCATTCCTCGATATTTCCCGTCGGTTAAACTCCGAACAATTAGAAACAGTCTATGAACAATCAGATGAATTACCCTTAGAAAAAATTCCTGAGCTAATTGCACAACTAGAGGCAAAAATGCAGGATGCAGCCAAAGCTTTAGAATTTGAAGAAGCAGCTAAATATCGCGATCGCATTTTGAAATTAAGAGATAAACTGTTGGGCAGAAGTAATAAGTAAGGGTTGATTAATCTAATTGAAGGAAAAATAATGAGAGATTATCATATTAATATTTTTTATAGTGAGGAAGATGAGGCGTATATTGCTGATATTCCTGATCTAAAGTATTGCTCTGCTGCTGGTGATGGTGACACACCTCAAGAGGCACTGCAAGAAGTATTAATAGCAAAACAAGCATGGTTAGAAACCGCAACGCTGCAAGGAAAGCTAACTCCTGTACCTAAATATAAACCTGTAATTTATCAGACTGTTGCGTAAGTATACTACACAATATGATTGGACGTATTTCATACTTGGCAATTGGCATAGCTAGTAGAGCGATCGCCGTTTGCGTTTGCGAAGCAAGTCTGAAAGACTCAGCAAGTCCGAAGGACTCAGCGTAGGTTATGCCTAATCGCATTTTGAAATTACGGGATAAGTTATTGGGGAGAAGTAATAAAAAGAATGCTTGAGATTAACAGCCTCCGTTAAGATTCAGCAATACATAGCAAGTGGTATAATTAGAAATTACAGTCGAGAGATCTGACCTTTTCGGATCGCGGAAGCATGGTCTTCCCTTGACTGATTCTAATTTTTAAGGATTTAAAGCTGCATGTATCTACTGTACGTAGATGAGTCTGGCACAACCCATGACCCCAATCAACAGTATTTCGTGCTAGCTGGCTTTTGTGTATTTGAGCGACAAGGATATTGGATTGCTAATAAGCTTGATGAAATTGCAGCTAAATTTGATCCTGCTGAGCCAACAGCGGTTGAGTTGCATGGTAGTCCAATGTTTGGAGGAAGAGGACGATGGAGAAGTTATCCCAAAGGTATTGCATCGATGTTACTTAAGCATATTTTGAACGAAGCAGAACGAAAGGGTTATCGGCGCATAAGTCTAGAAACTGGATCAATGTCATTTTTTGAGCCTGCACGCAATTTGTATAGGAAATATGGCTTTAAAAACTGTGCGCCTTTTTCCACATACAAGGAAGATCCAAACAGCGTTTTCATGACTAAGGAATTGTAAAGTATAGCGTTACGCAGATACTTTAGCATCAGGTAAAATTAAGTGACCGTATGAAATTACGGTGTTGACAAATATTTCTATCCCGCGCCACTTTATGGATTATCAACACATTATTACAATTGAGCCTGGAAAGCGCAGTGGCAAACCGTGTATTCGAGGTCTGAGAATTACAGTATATGACATACTAGAATATTTGGCAGGTGGCATGACCGAAGCAGAAATTTTGGAAGATTTTTCTGAGCTTACTTCTGAAGATATTAAAGCTTGTCTTGCCTTTGCTGCTGATCGTGAGAAAAAATTATTTGTGGCATCATTGTGAAACTTCTATTGGATGAAAACTTGTCAGACAGAATTATTCACAAGATTGTCGACTTATATCCTAATTCTGAGCATGTCAAGACTTTAGGGCTGGTAAATACTGATGATATATTGATCTGGGAATATGCAAAGACAAATGATTTTCTGATTGTTTCCAAAGATTCTGACTTTCACCAGCGCAGTTTGCTCTATGGTCATCCCCCTAAGTTTATTTATCTCCGTATCGGCAATAGTCCGACATCAAAAATTGTTCAAACTTTGAGAAATAACTTTGACACAATCATTCAATGACCTTACTCTAACCCGTTCAATAAATTAAAAAACTACCCGAGCAATCATTGTTCGATGTCTGGGACTATTAATCCTTATACTCGGAGTGGTAAAACCAGCCTCGATAAATGTTTGTTCCATATCTAAAGCAAAGTATTGATCTAGATAGGGTTCAGTACTTTTAAGTAAGGTCAAAATGTAGGGTGGCATCTTCAAAAATACTTGCGACTGAGGATTCATATCCATAATGGTTAAATATCCTCCAGGACGCAATAAACGACGGGCTTCGGTAATAATTGCCTGAGCAGCAGTGGTAGGTAATTCGTGGAACATCAGGCAGGCAGAAATGAGATCAAAGCTGGCATCGGGTAAACCCGTTGATTCGGCAGCAGCATGAACCCAGGTAATATTTTGCTGGCTTTGTTGTCCTCGATGTTGAGCCACAGCTAAAAAGTAAGGAGAAAGATCGACTCCTGTAACTTGAGCTTGGGGATAAATTGCTTGTAAGGCTAGAGTACTCATCCCTGCTCCACAACCAAGATCGAGAATAGTTGTTGGTGTAACTTCTAATTGCTGTTGTATGACTTGATGATAACTGTCACGTAACATCGGATCGCCACTAGTATCTCCCTTAGACCAAATTTGGGCATGAACAGCACGAGCAGCAGATTCTACCTCCCAAGCAGCCTGCCAACAAAGATTACCTTCGTCATAGGCATGAAATGAGGTGGTGTAATAATCGGGATATTGCAAATTGGGATTTTGGACTGTAGCTAATTCTTGCTCCCAATTGCGATCGCTCAATTGTTGGACATTATCTCGCCAAGATACACCAATTGATTCAGCCCGCTTAATCATCATCTCACGGGCGCGGGTTTTGGCAAAATCGGCTAAGGGTTTGATTGCCAAGACTCCATTGACTAAACGGGATGCTAATCCAATTTTGGGTTGAGGCGTAGTAACAGTCATTAAATAAAGAATTTTATCTTGAATTATTAAACCGTTCTTATTTTAAGACTTAATTGCCTTGCTGAATAGGCGATCGCTTATTTATTACAACCCGAAAATAAAGAAGTATCTAAATTAGCACAAACCTTTATATTTCGTCTTGATTAATCACGCTAGAATAAAAGAAATATCAAGGTTTGATGACCAGGGAGGCATTATGTTTCTCAAGCAAAAATCTAGTGGTGACTTGGTAGAACTATTAGAAGTGCAAAACCTTTACGATCCTTTCAAAAAAGAAATCTTGGGAAGATTTCACGCTGGGGAAGAAATGCAAGAGCCAGAAATGTTTTTGAAGTCAAAACTGATTTTTCCTTCTGGTGAAGCTTTACCACAGTGTTGGCTCGATCCAGACTATCAACACATTATCCATAAACAATCTCAGTCCGCAATAGCATAAACTTTAACAAAGCTATCAGTGTTCAGTTTTTAATCCACGCGCTTCTTACGTGGCTCTAAGAGCAGGGCAAACTTAACCGCTCTTTACTAAATAAATAATGATTAACATCAACCTGGTGTAGATAAATGACGTAGGTTTATTTGAGCATTTTGCTTGTATAAATAAATCAGGAGAAGTGACATGAGTAATATGTTGCAGATATCCAATGAAGAAAACCACTCCCATGACTCTGGGGAAAACCATGACTCAGCAACCCCAATCTTGAGCGTCGCTGACTTTAATGGTGATCGCAGTGTCAATAATCTCGACATTGAGGATCTTACTGCTCGTTATGGTTCAATTGAGGGAGAAGATTTATACCATCCCTTATATGACCTAAACGCCAATGGCACAATTGATGATCAAGATTTAACAGAGGCAAATAATGATTTAGGTGTAGATGTACCGTTGCTGGATCAACAAATCGCCCAGGCAACTCAAGCAACCATGAAATATTATGGTTCAGAGGGACTAGAACAGGCGATCGCTGATGGCTATATTCCTTTAACTCAAGAGCTTGAGGGACATGGAATTCATTACTATAATCCGACTTTGGCTGATGAAGTGGGAAATTTAAAAGAGTTAGATATCGAACATCCTGTAGGCTTAAATTTCAATAACGAAGGTAATTTAACAGCCGTTTTTTATCTCCGCTTGCCTGAAACCCAATCAGCAACAGCAGACAATCCTTTGGCAGGGTTGTTAGTTGATCCAGCAGATGACTTTCCACCCTCTTCTTTTGATACCTTAACGGCTGATGATTGGCATCATCATCACAATAGCTGGTTTACAGGGGTTAGTAATTTAAATCCTGAGTTAGTTTACTTTGAAGAAGATGTACCTTTAGAAACCCTGGGTGCGCGTCTAGAACAGCTTGATTACAAAGTATTTCCCGAATCAGATCAAGGCTTTAGTCCTATGTTTTGGATGCTACACGGATGGTTTCACTCTTTTAATCCCGATGGTACTTTTGCGATCACCAATCATGATCAAGGTATATATGCTCCCGAAGAATTAGGCGCACACGGTGGGCATTTTGGAGATAATATTGATCCGCTAATTGCAGGAACAGATCTAGGAGAAGAATTATTTGGTACAGAAAAAGCCGATCGCCTTAATGGTTTTGACGGCAATGATTGGCTAGTTGGTGGAATGGGGGATGATTCTATTTGGGGTAGTCGAGGTAACGACTGGATCGGCGGAGATAACGATTATACCTGTAAAGGTGGCGATGATATGCTCTACGGAGGACCAGGAAACGATTTGATTTATGGTCATGGTGGTAGCGATCGCTTATTTGGCGGTACAGAAGCTGATTACTTAGTAGCTGGCACTGGCGATGATTTATTGCGAGGTGGCTGGGGCTATGACATTCTGACAGGAGATGAAGGTCATGATAGTTTTGTAATTGCTGCTGGTGAAGGCACAGATCTAATTACTGATTTTGAACTTGAATTGGATACTTTAGTGCTTTACACTGGTGTTGCTTCTGAAAGCATAGGAGTTAGTCAGCTTGATAATAATACTGTACTTTCTTTTGCTGATGAAACTTTAGCCGTACTTAAGGGAGTAAATGCTGAGGATTTACTAGCAGTCAAAGATCAGGTTTTTCTCGATGCTTAAGGAGAACAATTATAGTCATTTTGGCGTTGGTGAATGTGTAATGTTTTACTTTGCTGTTCATCAATAACAATTATTAAAAAGCTAAAAGCTAATAGCTAATAGCTAATAGCTTTTAGCCCTTCGGGTTCTCCTACGGAGATGCTGCGCAAACAGCAGTTGCTTCAATGGGGGAAACCCCCACAACGCACTGCTGCACTACGAACAGTAATATTTTGTACGTCATTACTCTCTTGAACGAGTCGCTCATGAGGGAAACCCCCAAGACCGCGCTCGTTCGCTAAATCAGCAACGCCAAAAATATATTTACTAATACTATAGGTTGAGGATTAATACAGTGAGAAATTATTGCGATCGCTTAGGATTTTTGACTACATTAACAGTTATGCTGATGGCAGCCCCTTCCATTGCTGCTGAACGAAAGATTACAGATATTGAGCTAGATACAAACAACAATCAACTGGAACTAAAATTAGCAACGTCAACCACTAGCACTGATGCTTCTTTTTTTACAGTTCGTAATGGTAATACTATTGAGGCGAATCTCCTAAACACCAATTTAGATTTACCGCAAGGAAATTCTTTTAAACAAGAAAATCCTCTACCTGGAATTAAAGCAGTCGCAATCAATCAAGTAGATCAAGAACATACGCAAATTTTAATTGACACTGAACCAGGTATCCCTGTGGAACACTTACTAAAATCCCAGGGAAATAACTTAATTCTGAGCTTAAATCGTGTTACTAAAGCGGAGTCGTTTCAAAGAGAAATCAAACAACTCAGCCAGCAAGCAATTACTAACATTAAGCAAACCTATAAATCGGCTTTAGGTGAGAAAAACACTAAAGACAATGAAAAACTAACCGAAACTTCTAGCAAAAATAATTCTGAAAATTCTGATGTTTTAATTCCTAATCCTGAAGTTGTTATTAGTGATAATCGTCCCAGTGAGATAAAAGAGCAAGTATTTACTGCTCAAGATAATTCTGCTTCTCAGGCAACCCTTCCTAGGGCTGTAGCCCCTCCTGTTGGAGATATGGCGATTTCCAATATCAGCACCATGCCAGACATGGTAGATTTAGGCTCAAGTGCATTAGTTCCGCGTCTAGTCTTGCGAGATGCCCCTATCCGCGAAGTTCTATCCCTTTTAGCTAGATCTGCTAACTTGAACGTCGTATTTGCTGCTGGTAAGGCAGAAGAAGGTCAAGAAGCAGCAGAACCTACTATTTCTCTAGATCTAGAAAATCAACCCGTACAGGAAGTATTTAATTCAGTTCTACTGGTTTCTGGCTTAGATGCCAACCGTCAGGGCAATATCATTTACGTAGGCGAACAATTACCCGCCCAAGCTCGTAATCTGATCAGCCGTACTATTCGTCTAAATCAGGTTGGGGCTGAAAACGCAGCTTTATATCTAGCCAGCCAAGGTGCAAAAGGTAAAAGACTAACTAATGAAGTCGAAGAAATAATCGATCCTGAAACTGGCAAAGTAGTGCAAAGAAAAGAAACTAATCCAGAGTTAAGCGATTTAGACGGCGGTAGTGAGGATGAAACTGGGACTCAAGCTTTAATGCTTAAAGGTTTACAGGTTTCCACCGATGGTAGGCTCAATGCGATTACTCTCGTAGGTGAACCCCGTAAAGTGGAAATAGCTACAGCAATGCTAACTCAACTAGATGCTCGCCGTCGACAAGTAGCAGTAAACGTCAAGGTTTTAGACGTTAATTTGCTTAATCAAGATTTATTCAATAGTAGCTTTTCTTTTGGCGTAAATGATAGCTTCTTTGTTCAGGATCAAGGTTCAGCAGCCTTAAACTTCGGCGGAGTCAATCCTCCTGAAAGTAGTACCGTGACTACTAGAGGAGGTTTTCCTCGGGTTACTGGGTTGCCAATTCCAGAGGGCGCAACAGTAGAAAATGCAGGTTTTCTTGATAATGTTCAAGGTAAAGCACCTTTTGGTAATTCAGTAGAGTCTACTAATTTTCCTGGATTTTATGGTCGTGGGCCTTTTGGAACTGACAATAACCCTTTTCAACCAGGGGTGACAGATGTGGATGAAGAGGGCAAAATTACTTTTGAGCTTCCTTCTCTATATGAAGTTCCAGATAAATTTCTGGCTTTGTTAGAGTCTAAAGTCACTAGCGGTAATGCCAAGATTCTCACTGATCCAACTTTGATGGTGCAGGAAGGTCAGCAAGCCACAGTTAAATTAGCTCAAAATATTATTGAAAGTGTCAAAACCGAAATTGATAGAGAGTCAGGGACAAGAACTATTCTCCCTGTAATAGCCGAAGCAGGTGTTGTTCTAACTGTAAATGTCGAGCGCATTGACGATAACGGCTTTATTTCCATGTCTGTTAGTCCTACTGTTAGCTCTATTGGCGCAAGTCAAGAATTTGATAGTGGTGGTGGTGCAGTTAATTTGCTTAACCTTTTAAGTAAGCGAGAACTTAGTTCTGGTTTAGTACGCTTACGAGATGGTCAAACTCTGATTTTATCAGGGATTATTCAGGATCAAGAACGGACAACTGTTTCCAAAGTGCCTATTTTGGGTGATATTCCTTTACTCGGTGCTTTATTTAGAAGTACAGATAAGGCGAATGAAAGGGCAGAAGTAATAGTTTTGTTAACTCCTGAAATTGTCGAAGAGGATGCAGGGTTGGCTAGTAACTATTCACCCAGCAAAGAAAGCCGTGAAGTCCTTGAAAAATCAGGGGTTGAGGTGCTTCAAGAGTCGGCAAATTAGCCTGCTTTTTGGCTAGATTTTGGTAGTTGAAATCGAAAAAATTGTTGAAATCTATATAAAATCGTGGTTTCAACGTTCCATATTAGCCAAAGAGAGCTTAGAATAAGGCAGTCACAGATTACTCTACCCTCGTGGTCTGATTCTACTGTGACTATTGATGTGAAAAATAGTCTATTAAATACTGTGGGTTTTTAGAACTCAGGTGCTATAAATTAGGCTGGTTAAATTATTTTCACAATCTCAGTTCTCAATTATGGAGAACAAAATTACACATCTACCACAAAAAGATACAAGAAGGAGACCATGACAATGAACAAAGGTGAATTAGTTGATCGCATTTCTCAAAAAGCGACTGTAACTAAAAAACAAGCTGATGCTGTACTTTCGGCTGCAATTGAAACCATTATGGAAGCTGTATCCGAAGGAGATAAAGTAACCTTAGTGGGTTTCGGTTCTTTTGAAAGACGCGAGCGTAAAGAAAGAGAAGGACGTAATCCTAAAACTGGAGAGAAAATGTCTATTCCTGCTACTAAAGTTCCTGCCTTTTCCGCTGGAAAGCTATTTAAAGAAAAAGTAGCTCCTAAGTAGCTAACTAGGTTCTTCTCTGATTGTGAACAGACCACTACACGGTGGAAATTTGAATTGGGCAGCCAAAATTGCTGGTTGTCCAATTTCTCTGTTGACGGATTTTTCGGCTAGTATTAATCCCTTGGGAACGCCTGCAAGCGCGATCGCTGCTATTGTTAATAATACTTCACAATTAATCGTCTATCCCGATCCTGAATATACGGAGTTGCGATCGCATTTGGCAGATTATCATCAAATTGAACCTGAATTTATTCTGCCTGGTAATGGTTCGGCAGAGTTATTGACCTGGGCAGGTAGAGAATTAGCGCAACATAATTTTACATATTTGATTACTCCTGCCTTTAGTGATTATCAGAGGGCTTTAAATGCTTTTGACGGCAGGATATTTCCTTGTCCTTTATCTTTAATACCCTGTAAGGGCGTTTCAATACCCTGTAAGGGCGTTATCTCCTTCGGAGACGCTACGCGAACGCGAAACGCCCCTACGCAAACGGAAACCGCCCCTACGATCTATCCCAATTCTGGACTTCTCCTCAACAACCCTCACAACCCTACAGGCAGATTATGGACGAGAGAGGAGATTTTACCTTATTTGTCACAATTTGACCTAGTGGTAATTGATGAGGCGTTTATGGACTTTTTAACCCCATCTCAGTCCCAAAGTCTAATTCCTGTAATCAAAGAGTATCCAAATTTGGTTATTTTGCGCTCATTAACCAAGTTTTACTGTTTACCTGGGTTACGTATTGGCTATGCGATCGCTCATCCTGCTAGATTAAAAAGATGGCAACAATGGCGCGATCCTTGGTCAGTTAATGTTTTAGCAGCAGCAGCAACTATAGCAGCGATTCAAGACCAGGAATTTCAGCAACAAACTTGGTCTTGGTTAGCAAGTGCGCGATCGCAATTATTTGAGCAATTGTCTAAAATACCAGGACTACAACCTTTTCCTAGTGCAGCTAATTATCTTTTAGTTAAAACTGAATTTTCAGCGACGCAGTTACAACAAAAATTATTAACCGATTATCAAATTGTAATCCGAGATTGTCTTAGTTTTCCCGAATTAGGCGATCGCTATTTTCGCATTGCCGTCCGTTTGCCCACAGAAAATGATCGTCTAGTTAAATCTATTGCTGCTATCGTTTAGTTTAAGTAGGGGCGTTTCGCGAAACGCCCTTACAGGTTTTTGAGCATCGAACATTGAATATTCAGCATCGTTGTTAAATGTTAAATGATAAATGTTAAATGATAAATGTTAAATGGCAGTAGACTATGACTTGGTGATTATCGGTAGCAGTTGGGAAGGGATTTATGCTGCTAGAAATGCGGTGCAACTTAAAGCTCGTGTCGCTTTGGTGACTCAGTGTGATAATAAATATTTGCCTAATGATACTTTAGTTAATCATAGCCTGAGTGAGATTAGCTCTTGGAATTATCGTTTAGCTAATAATTTTAGGGGTAGATCGTCAGAAATTAAGTTGCCTACTATTTCTTTTTCAGAAGCTAATAATTGGGCAATTGAAATTAATTCCGTTATTCAAACTCAAAATTCTTTAGCTAATTTAGCAGCTTTAGGAGTTGATGTAATTGTAGGGAAAGGGGAATTTTATCGTCTACCAAAATTAGGCTTTCAGGTTAACAAGAGAAAATTGCGATCGCATAGTTTTTTATTAGCTAGTGGTTCTAATTTTGCTCCTCGATTTCTTGATAGTAATACATCTAATAGTTATTTAACTTTGAGGGATTTAGTTAGTCAAAAAACATCAGATTTACCTAATAATTTAATTGTGGTTGGTAGTGAGCCGATCGCTCTAGAATTAGCTCAAACTTTAGCTAGATTTGGTAAACAAATTACTTTAGTTGTTAAACATCCCAGAATCCTACCCCAAGAAGATTTAGACATTGCAACTTTAATCCAAGCACAATTAGAAGCAGAAGGGATTACTATTTATACTAATTCAGACGTTAGCCAGATTCGAGTAATTAATAATCAAAAATGGCTACAAGCGGGCGATCGTGCTTTGTCTGCTGATGAGATTATTATGGCTGATTACCGACAACCAAATATTGAGGGGTTAAATCTAGCTGGTATTGATGTTAAGTACGATCATCAAAAGGTTTATGTTAATCAAAAGCTACAAACTACTAATCCTAATATTTATGCTTGTGGTGATTTAATTGGCGGTTATTATTTACCGAATATTGCTCAGTATGAAGTTAATTTGGTTCTCAAAAATACTTTATTTTTTCCTTGGTATAAAACTAATTATAATAATCTACCTTGGGCGATTTTAACTCAACCAAATTTAGCTAGAGTTGGCTTAACAGAATACCAAGCCAAACAACAATATGGTGAAAATATTTATGTAGTCAAGGAATATTTTAAGAATATTGCTCAAGCCCAAATATTAGAAGAAATTACAGGTTTATGTAAGCTATTAGTTACAGCAAATGGCACAATAATTGGTTGTAGTCTTATTGGCGATCGCGCTGGGGATTTAATTACAGCGATCGCCTTGATGATGCAACACAAAATAAAATTAGATTGTAATCCGATGAGAGGATTAACTTCAGTATCTATTCCTACTATTTATCCAACTATGACTGAAATATTGCAACAGACTAGTAGTAATTTTTATCTGCAAAAATTACAACGTCAGCCTAAATTATTAAAACGTTTGCAAGCCTGGTCTTCTTGGCGTCGAAATTAGTAGGGGACGGGGCTTATAAAGGGGCGAATTCGATTCGCCCCACAGCCCCTCCGCAAGGCTTGCGCCCAGCAAGTAGCAAGTTTTTTTTAAGTAATAAGTAATAAGTAAATAATTTATTCCTAGTCACCAATCACCAATGAACAAAAAACTTTTTATTGTCTTTGAAGGGATAGATTCTTCAGGTAAATCTACTCAGGCAGAACTACTAAAAGATTACTTCCTAACTATAGGAGAAAAAGCCGTAATAAGTCCTGAACCTTCCAATGGTATTATCGGTAATTTAATTCGTCAAGCTTTAAAACAAAGAATTATTTTTAGTCGCGATTACCCTTCGGGTACGCTTCGCGATCAAGCTTTATTTGATGAGCAAATGGCTTATCTTTTTGCTGCCGATCGCCATGATCATTTATATAATGATTTTGATGGGGTATTTAAATTAATCCGAGATAATTATCACGTTATTAGTACTCGGTACTACTTTTCTTCTTTAGCTTATAACTGTGAGAGTGAAGATAAATTTGCCTTTGTGCAAAAACTAAATTCGCGTTTTCCCAATCCAGATTTAACAATCTATATCGATATTCCGATTGAAGTTTCTCTGGCTCGATTACAATCACGTTCTTTGCAGGAAATCTATGAAACTAAAACCAAATTAACTCAAGTACGGGAACAATATCAACAAATATTTGCTCAATATACTGGTAAGGCGATCGCTATTGATGGCACACAAAAACCACAACAAATTCATCAGCAGATAGTGGAATTTATTCAAACTAATTATAGTTAATTGTCAATTGTGAGGGCGTAAGCATGAGGAAACCTTATGATGTTGATTATCCCCATTGTTTATTGTTGATGATACTTGAGTTAATTAATTTCAATTAGCTTATTTTTACTTCCTAACCCAGCTTTAATGGTGATGTGTGCTTGGGTGACTTGATATTTCTTAGCCAGGATTTTAATTAACTCTTGATTTGCCTTACCGTTAATCGGTGCAGACTTAAGAAAAATGATTAAACTTCCGTCTTCTAACTCTTCTATTTTTTGTTGTCCAGAATTGGGTTTTACTTTAACCTGAATTTTCATTTTTATGGGCTTTAATTAAAGAAACTTTTTTTACTATCAAAAGTAAACAATAAAATCAACAATTAGCTATACTTGATTGGATTTTAAAAAAAATTAATATTGTGCAACTAATTAGTAAACTTGATATTTTAGATTCGTAAATCTACAGCCAAAAAACCATAGCATATTGGTAAAAATTGTAGCTCTTGTACCTGGCATTTTCAGCCACGGACTTCAACCTTAAAGATGAACCACAATGCTGATCGCGATTCAGATAAACAAGCCAGTCTCAATAATCACCTTCAAGGTGAGGAAAAAAACAGCAATATTGCAACTTCTAGCAGTTGCTGGCGCAAACTAATTATTTCCATCACGATTTTCCTTTTGGCTGGTGCAGGTAGTGGTGCAATTTATGGTTGGTATCTTGTACAGCGTAAATTAGTGCCTCTAATTGAGAAAGAAGCGAGTAATTATCTTCATCGTCCCCTAAAACTAGGAGAACTTAAAACTATTTCCCCATTAGGAGCGCGTTTTGGGACTAGTTCACTACCTGCAACCAACAACAACCCCGATCAAATTAAAACTACAGCCGTAAAAGTTAACTTAGCACCTCTGTATTTTTTGCGGAAGCGTCAACTGAAGATAGACATTATTTTAATTAAACCTGATGTCTATATTGAACAAGACGAGTCTAAACTTTGGACTCCTACAAACTTTGGTTCAGATAAAGAGTCAGATGGTGGAATCGAAGTAAAAGTTACGTCAATTCAACTTCAAGGGGGAAAATTAGCTTTAGCTGCTTATAATGACGAAAAATCGGCTCTAAATCCCGCTGTTACTGCTCAAATCGACGATATTGAGATTCGTCCCCAGGGGAAAATTACCACATTTGATGCAACTGCCGAATTAAATAAAGGCGGAAAATTTAAGATTACTGGTCAAGGTGATAACCAGACTGGAATCATTGATTTAAATGTCACGGCGCAACAGTTGGCTGCTTCAGAGATGAGTAATTTAATAGTTTTACCGCTTAAATTAAATCAGGGCAATCTTAATGGTCAAGTTGGTGTCACTTTAACGGATGCACCAATTCCTGAATTAGAGGGAATGTTGACTTTGGATGATGTGAGTCTGCAAATTCCCAATTTAGTCAAACCTTTTAGTAGTAGTAACGGAAAGCTAACTTTTCAGGGATCTAAAATTGAACTAGAGAATATCAAGACAAATTTTGGTGAAGTAGTAGGTATTGCTTCTGGTTCGTTGGATTTAGCTGGAAAAGGTAATTATCAAATTAATACCAAAGTAAAACCTGTAGCAGCGAATAAAGTAATTGCAGCTTTAGAATTAGAATCTCCAGTAGCGATCGCTGGTAAAATAGCAAGTGATGTAACAGTAACAGGTTCGTTAGAACAACCAATAATTCAGTTTGCTTTAGCTACCACTACTTCTACTCGGATCGACAAACTAGATTTTCAGCAAATTAAGGCGGATTTAGAATTAGTAGGTTCAACTCTTTCAATTAAGCAATTTACTGGTTTACCTCAGACAGGGGGGAAATTTGTCGGTAACGGTCAACTACAGCTAGACGGCTTACAGGACTTAGCTTTTAATATTGCAGCTATTGGCGTTTCAGGACAAGCGATCGCTCGTGGTTATAATAATCAGTTACCTGTTGATATTGGTCGCATTTCAGGTCAAACCCAACTATCAGCCCAAGCTGGCGATTTATCGACGTTACGTTTGCGTGAAGGTCAGGCAAATTTTGCTTTGGGTAATGGCACAGTTAAGGTTGACAAACTTGATTATGATCAGGGCGTATGGTCATCGACGTTAACAACTTCAGAGGTGGAATTTGGCAGTTTACCCTTTGGTGAGGGGAGTGCGCCTACAATTGCTAAAGGTTTAGTAGACGGTGTATTTAAAGTTGCAGGTACAAGTAATGTTGGCGACTTAAATCAACTAAAAGCCAAAGGTAAAGCGGATTTAAAGACTGTGGGAGGTAAAATAGCTCTTCCCAAAGTTAAGATAGCTAATGGAAACTGGAAGACAGACGCTAAAACTCAAGATTTAAAATTACGACGTTTATTTCCTGACTTACCCAAAGAATTTAACGATAACCTCAGTGGTAAATTCTATCTGACAGGTAATATTCCCGATACCGCTCAACCACAGACCTTGATTAATGGTTTCGGAGATTTAGCTTTAGCTCAAGGTAAAGTAAAAGTAGACGATCTCAAAATTGTTGACCAAAATTGGACGGCTAATGCCCAAGGCACAAACCTTAAATTAAAAGAATTAAGTTCCACTACCCCCGAACAGTTTGCAGGCTTAGTTAATGGCAGACTAAAATTAGCAGGCACTACCGATAATATTACCCCTGAAGGGATTAAAGCTAAGGGAAATGGTAGTTTAACTCTACCAGAGGGAGTTTTTGCTGCTGAACAACTAGCGATCGCTAAAGGTCGCTTTCAAGCCTCTGTAATTCCCCAAGGAGTAGCTTTAAGTCTGTTTGCCGATCCGAATTCTGATGAACTAGAACTTAACGGACAATTGGGAGGACAGTTAACAGTCACAGGTAAGGTAGATAACCTCAGCCCCACCGCCGTAGCAGCTAAAGGTAATTTAACCTTCAGTCAAGGAATTGATCTACTAGAACAACCCTTGGGGGCAGCCGTGACTTGGGATGGTAAACGTTTAGATATCCTGCAAGCTACAGGGGATGGTTTAAACGCTAAAGGTCATATTAAATTAGATAAGGCATTTTTTAGCGATATTCCTGATAAACTCGCAGCAGTAGACTATTTTGAGTTGGATATTCCCAAGGCACAATGGCTTGATATCAAGAAGCTACGCATAACTCTTCCCAGTTGGGCAACTAATTTAGACTACTCAGGTAGAGGTGATTTTTCAGGGCAGATTAGTGGTATTCCCTCAGCCATGACCATTAATGGTGACTTAGGTTTAAGAAATTTTCGGGTTGAAAATATTAATTTTGCGACTTTACTAGCAGGAAATGTAGATATATCACCCAAAACAGGAGCAAAACTGCAACTACAAGAAGTTCTCACTTCCTCCTTAGACTCTGGAGATGCCGAAGTAACTACTGATACAACGACTTTAGATAAAATCGAACTAGTCTTAGATGCTAACTTTACACCTCAAACTTTTGCGATCGCGAAGCGTACCCGAAGGGGAATCGCTCAAGATAATCTAGCAGTTGCAGCCACAGGTCAACAAGAAATTTTAAATATTAGTACCTACAATTTCCCTGTCGAATTACTCAAAACTATTGCCCTCAAAAGCGATGATTTTAAAGTTCCCAAAAATATTGCCCTGCAACCTATTAATGGGCAATTATCAGGAGACTTTACTTTTAATCTTAATACCTTCGCCACTTCTGGAGAAAACATAGTCATTGATGCTCCTGCCATAGCTAGTATTAGAGGCGATCGCCTTCAGGGAGATTTCCAATATGCTGACGGTTATTTTGCTATCCAAGATGTAGAATTTAAACAAAGAAATAGTACTTATAAACTAAAAGGAGGGTTAGCCCAAAAACCAGATGATCTCGCCGTTGATGGTCAAGTTTCTATCCAAGGAGGACAAGTTCAAGACATTTTAATTGCCCTGCAAATTTTTGAATTAACTGACTTCAGCCGTATATTTAGCGATCGCGCCTATGCCAAGGCAGCAGATCTCTACAAATCCCCTACAGTACCGAATCAATCTCCTTTATTTCAGCTAGGATTAAAAGATGCTCCTGTTCTCGACCAGTTACAGCTATTATCAGCAATTCAAGCTAGTTTAAAATCAATTCAACAACAGCGACAAACTGCTTTAATTCCCGACATTAAAAATCTCAGGGGTACTTTTGATGGCAAGATAAATGTATCTGGTTCTGTTAATACAGGTCTAAATTCCGAATTTGAATTTTTAGGTGAACAATGGGAATGGGGTGACTTGATTAGCAAGCAAATTATCGCCAAAGGCAATCTTAAAAATGGCATACTGACCTTACTGCCTATATCCCTACAACTGCAAGATAAGACTACTGAGGTTAACAATCTTGAGGATACTACCGCTTCAACACTACTATTTTCAGGTATCTTTGGCGGTGAAACTCAATCAGGACAATTGCGACTAGTAGAAATTCCCGTAAAACTAATCGAGCAACTGTTTTCCTTTCCACCAGAATTAGCTTTAGATGGCTTGCTTAATGCCACTGCAACTATTGCGGGGACGAAAGATGACTCTCAAGCTAGAGGCGAAATTAGGATTGACAATGCTTCTCTCAATCAAACTTCGATCCAATCTACCAAAGGTAGTTTTAACTATAACAATTCCCGTTTAGACTTCTCTGCTAGTAGTATCGTTGCCGAAAATGCCGACCCTCTGACCATCACAGGCAATATTCCCTACAAACTACCTTTTGCGAAAGTCGAACCAGAAAGCGATCGCTTAGAACTACAACTTAACGTCAAAAACAAAGGTTTGGCTTTATTAGATATCTTTTCTCGCGGTGAACTTAAATGGATTGATGGTCAAGGAGAAATTGTGCTTGATATTTCAGGCATTCTCGATCCTAAGCAAAATTTGCCTCGCAAGTTAGTAGCTCAAGGAACAGCAACTATCGAAAATGCTGTCATTGCTGCTAAAAGCTTACCCAAGAATTTAATTACCAATATTGAAAGCCAGATATTTTTTGATCTTGATAATGTCCGAGTTAACAATTTTCAAGGAGATTTTGGTGGCGGTCAAATCTTAGCTGCTGGTACTGTTCCTTTTAGAGGTGATAATGCTAACAATCCTCTGACCATTGATTTTGATAATATAAAAGAAATTGAGCTTCCTGAACTATATGACGGTGGACTGCAAGGAAGATTGCAAATATTAGGCAATGCGACTGAACCCATTCTTGCTGGTGATGTTACTCTATTTGACGGCACGGTTTTTTTAGACAACGAAACTGACGCTACCGAAATTACAACAGCTAATAGTACTGACAATCAGATTAATTCAATTATTAGACGTGAAGCTAATAATGAGGGACTAGCAGCCGTCACACAATATAAAAATTTTAAGCTACAATTAGGCAAAGATATTCAAATTAGTCAGCCACCACTCTTTACTTTTTTAGCTACAGGAGCTTTAAACGTTAACGGTACTTTTTTAGAACCTAGCCCAGAAGGTACAATTACTCTCCAACGAGGTCAGGTGAATCTCTTTACTACTCAGCTAAACCTATCACGAGACTATCAAAATACTGCCCGTTTTTCTAGCAACAATGTTCTCGACCCATTTTTGGATGTCTTGCTAGTTGGTTCAGCCTTAGAAACCACAGAGAGAAATATTCCCAGTGAAGTACTACCTTCAGAAATTCCTGCATCAAGTCTGGGTACTCTCGAAACCGTCAGAATTGCTGCCAAGGTCAAGGGACACGCTAGTCAAATTACCAATAAAATTGAACTTACCAGTAGTCCTCCTCGTAGCCAAGCAGAAATTTTAGCTTTATTAGGGGGTGGGTTTGTCGAAACTCTAGCAAATAGCAATGGCACTGTCGGGTTAGCTACCCTAGCTGGTTCTGCTCTATTTGGTAGTCTCAATGCAGAATTTAATAATACTTTTCCCATTGGCGAATTACGTCTGTTTCCTACCCCAATTATTGATGAAAATCGGGATAGCGATCGCAATGATGGCATAGCAGGAGAAATCGCTTTTGACTTAATTGATGGTTTTTCTTTTTCAGTCCTGAAAATTCTCAACACTGATATTCCTGCTCAATTTGGTTTTCGCTATCGCTTAAACAATAATTTTGTACTACGTGGTTCGAGTAATTTTGAAAAAAATGGTAGTAGAGCTTTAATTGAATTTGAATCGAGATTTTGAATTAGGTCGGGGAGTTCGATCATGATTTATGATTTGCTTCAATCCAGCATATAATTCAGTTTGAGCGGTAAAGGCAAGGTTGCAGATAGATTCCTGCCAATCAGGGCGATCGCTTAACAAATATAATATCCTCTCGTCCACAAGCAAGGGCTTATTACTTAGAAAAAAAGAATGGCAAAGTCGTTGAAAACCCTCTCAAACCTCAATATTTAGGAAATTCTAGCTTTAGCAACCGTCAATCCAGCATATAATTCAGTTTGAGCGGTAAATGCGAGGTTACAGATAGATTCCTGCCAATCAGGGCGATCGCTATCAAAAGCCTGAAGCATATTTTGTTTGATTACTTGAGCTTGTTGACTATTTAAATCGCCATAAGCATGTAACCAGTGATCTGCCCGCAAAGCTTGAAACACTTCTGTCTCTGGTATAGTGCCAAATTCATAAACAGCAGCCAGACAACAAGTGTGACTTAGTTGGTTATCTAGTGCCGAAATTAATGTTCCTTGAGGATGATAAGGGGCAACCGAGTTAGTTGAACCAGCTATGACTAATTTTTCTCCCCAGATTGACGCAATTAGATCTTGTTGAGCAGGATCATCAGCGACAAGACTCATTAATTGACCTGTAGCATATTGCCCTAAGCCTGTATGGTAGTCTAGTACCCCCACAGCTTGTTTATCCTGTAGATATTGTTTAACTATTTGGCGAAAAACGCGATTTGACCATGTAGGAACTTCTCCACCATAAAAAGGTGCATACCAATATTGATACTGTCCTCTGGCTAAATCATCAATTTGGGCGGCTGAATTGTATAAATAGGTAACAATCTCATCTAAAGTCTTAAGCTGAATCTCTGTTGTCCAAGCTGGGGGAACAATCACATCAGCCAAATCAGCGTACAAAGAATTGGTGGGTAATGGTTGTTGAAAATCAATAAAATTACGATTTAGGTCTACTCCCTCCTCATTTACTCGTCGAAAGTGACTCATACCCCAAGGATTTAACCCGTGAATCATGGCGATTGCAATTTGCCGATCAGCTTGTTGATTCCATCCTGTTTTAATTGAGGCTACTTGAATTCCTGATCCACAATATCCCTCGACTCCATGAGTTCCAGAAATTAATACTAATACCTTAGTAGCAGTCAGATCGCCAAACCAGGCGAAATCAACATACAGTTTTTCTCCAGCTATACCCCGCAAAGGATGCTGCCAAGATTTAATCAAGGTAGCTTGTCCTTCACAACTAGTCAGAAAATTACGACGAGCTTCCAAATAAGAATTAGCAAAATAATTATTCATAGTTTGATTTCTACCCTAATCTACTAGTAATCGAGATCACTTCAGAATAGCTTAATCTCAATTTATGCTGAGAAGATTAATAGTACTTCTCCTATTTGAGATTAATTTTTATGACTGCTAAACGAGGTTTCAGACTGCAATCAAACAAAAAACAGCAAGCAAATAAATCTAGTAACTGGCTTGTGGGCGCAATTGTAGGAGTATCTCTCTGTTTAACAGTCGGCAATCTTCAAACTGCTTTCAAATTTTGGAATAATCAACAATTAATTCCTCTACAGTCCGAACTTTATCATAGTAGTAAATATCAGCCAATTCAGTTAGGTTTAACAGAAAAAATTGCCCAACAAGACTTTAGCCAAATTGATCTAATTGCTAAAAATCTCAATTATTCAGGCACATCAATCTCAGAATTAGCTAATCTTTTAGCCCAAAATACTGCTACTGAACCAGAGAAAGCCAGAATTATTTATGCTTGGTTAACACAACACATTACCTATGATGTCCCTGCTTTTTTAGATGCAGTTAATAACGATAAATATCCTGATGTTAGTCCTGAAAAAGTATTGCGCGATCGCACGACTATTTGCTCTGGTTATAGTAATCTCTATCAAGCTCTAGCTGAAGCAATGAATTTAGAATCAGTAATTGTCATTGGCTACGCTAAAGGGGCAACTCCAGATGTCGAGAAATTTCAGGATGTCAATCACGCTTGGAATGCTGTCAAAATTGACGGTGGTTGGTATTTATTAGATGCGACTTGGGGTGCAGGTTCAGTTAATAATGCTCAATTTCAAGCAAACTATCAACCCTATTATTTTGCTACTGCGCCTGTTGAATTTATTAATAATCATTTTCCCCAAGATTCAGGGTGGCAATTATTGTCTCAAACTTATACTAGAACAGAATTTGATAATCTACCCAGTATTGCCTCGCGTTTTTATGATTTGGGACTGGACTTGGTAAGCCATAACAAACATTTAATTTCTGGTCAAAATCGTGTCGATATTGTCCTCAAAGCTCCTCAAAACATTGTAGCGATCGCCGATTTGCAAGACAGCAATCAAACCATCTTAGAAAATGCCACCCTCGTTAATCGCAAAGGTGATAATCTAATCATCAGTGTCGCTCCACCAGCAGCAGGAAATTATAATCTTAAGATCTTTGCTAAACATCGAGATGATCCAGATCCCTATGGAGAAATCATTGATTACCAAATTGTAACTACCCAAGCTGCTGTTCAACTCCCCCAAATCTATGGTCATTTTCAAGATTACCAAGCCAGTTTAATTGAACCTTTAACTAGAGATTTAAAGCCCAACTGGTCAACCTATTTTAATTTAGTAGTTCCCCAAGCGATCGATGTTCAAGTGGTTAACACCACTACCAATCAAGCAACTCCTCTCAATGGCTATGGTAATTATTTTGCTGGTCATGTTGATATCCAAGAGGGCAAAACGGTAGTAATTGCTAAATTTTCTGGAGATGAGCAGTATTGGCAACTAGTTGAATATCAATCTAGGTAAGTAATGAGTAATGAGACAGAAGGCAGAAGGCAGAAGGCAGGAGGCAGAAGTTTAATTTATTTCCTATTTCTTATTTCTTATTTCCTATTTTCCCTACTACCTTTTTTGCTACTTGCTACTTGCTACTTAAAAAAACCTACTACCTACTACCTACTACCTACTACCTATTTACTTAAGAACCTTTTCTAAAGCATCTAAAAGCAATAAAACATTTTCAGGACGGCTATTGTAACCCATCAAGCCAATTCGCCAGACTTTCCCGCCTAATTCACCCAAACCGCCAGCAATTTCAATATTGTATTCAGTTAAAAGTCGTTTGGCGATCGCTTTGCCATCTACTCCTTCAGGAATTCTCACTGTCGTTAGTGTTGGTAGACGATATTCTGGCTCTACATGACAGGTTAAACCAATGTCGGCTAAACCTGACCATAACATTTCTGCATTTTTCTGATGGCGTTGCCAACGTGCTTCTAGTCCTTCTTCGGCTACTAGGCGTAGGGATTCTCGTAAACCATAATTGGTATTAATGGGTGCAGTGTGATGATAAACTCTTTCCTCACCCCAATATTTAGCCAATAAGGTCATATCTAAATACCAGTTGGGAACAGGTTTAACACGCTTATGTAATTTCTCCACTGCTCGACTACTCATTGTAAAAGGAGAAGCTCCAGGCGGACAGCCTAAACCTTTTTGACTACAACTATACGCCAAATCTATACCCCAATCATCAATATATAAAGGCACTCCACCCATACTAGTTACAGTATCAACCAAAAGTAAACAGTTATATTGACGGCATAAATCTGCTACTCCTTCTAACGGTTGACGCGCTCCTGTAGAAGTTTCGGCATGAACTAAAGCTAAAACTGCGGGTTTATGGGTAGCTAAATTAGTTTTAATTTCTTCTAAACTAAATACCTGTCCCCAAGGTTTGGTCATAGTACGGACATCAGCACCATAACGTCCTGCCATATCTACCAAGCGATTGCCAAAGTAGCCTTTAACTCCAACTAATACCACATCTCCAGGTTCAACTGCATTAGCGATCGTTGCCTCCATTGCTGCTGAGCCTGTACCACTAACGGAAATAGTGAGTTCATTTTCCGTTTGCCAAGCATAACGCAGCAGATCTCGAATTTCATCCATCAAAGCCAAGTAAGTAGGATCTAGGTGTCCTACAGGACTAATACCCATAGCAGCTAAGACTCTCGGGTTAACATTGGCAGGCCCAGGCCCCAATAATAGACGTGGAGGCATATCTAATTGTTTAGTTTTGAGGCGATAGCGATCGCTAATTCCTGTGGTTGCAACCATATTTTTAATCTCTAAATTGGTTATTTCTTCATATTCTTTGCTTAGTTTACTGGCTGATATCCTCCAATAGGAATTAGGATGTAAACTTTTTTACACCTCTACTCCCTAGCTATTGGTTACTACACCTTACAATTGACATATCATATGATAAAAATCAACAAGGCTTTAAAATGGCTCTAATTAGTCGTTTTTCTGATAAATGTTTTTGTAGTTTGTTAGATTTTACTTTTTAATATTTTTCTCAACAAAGACTAACTACAGTTGACTTACAATTTAGATTTTTATAGCTTATCTGCTAGTAATTGTAATTATTATTAATTACATTACATTTGTTAAATAATTGATTTTTATTTTCAATAAGTAATTATGAAAGTTTGATTCTAATAAAAATCAACATCATTGTATGATATTTTACTGAAAAAATTAAATGATCTAAAAGTTTTTATTTGTGATAGATTGATATTGTCAATAAACTAAACTTAATGAAAGTATCATGTCTATAGCTGAAGGTTTGTTACGTCCATTTGGACACGTAGAAGATAATCCTGTATTGTTAGACAAAAGTGTCACTGAACCAGTCTGCGAAGGGTTTAATGCAGCCTTATCTAGTTTTCAAGGTTTATATTTACAATATCAAAAGCATCATTTTGTAGTCGAAGGTTCAGAATTTTACTCTTTACACGAATTTTTTGCCTCTAGCTACGGAGAAGTACAAGAACACGTTCATGATCTTGCAGAAAGACTTAATGGTTTGGGAGGAATTCCTGCTGCCAGTTTTAGTAAACTAGCAGAATTATGTTGCTTTGAGCAAGAGGCAGATGGAGTGTTCAATGAACGTCAAATGGTAGAACACGATTTAGCAGCAGAACAAGAAATTATCAAGCTGTTACGTCGTTTAGCTGCTCAAGCAGAAAGTTTGAGCGATCGCGCTACTCGCTATCTTTATGAACAAATTCTGCTTAAAACCGAAGAAAGAGCTTATCATTTGCATCATTTCCTAGTTCACGATAGTTTAACTCTGGCTTTTGTGGGCAATAGTCGCAATTAAAAGCACTAAATCCCTGAAATAAATACGTCTGAAGGACTAATAGCTGGTTCAGATGAAATTATTGGTGCTATTTTTTTAAGCTATTAGCCTTTTATTGCTCACTGGTCACTGCTAAAATTCGCCTGTTTTAGGAACTCTTTCAATCTGAGCATAGCCACTAAACAGTAACATCTGTCCCTGGGTTTTTAAGCGGTTAAGACGTAGTTTCACTCCATCTAGATTAAATCGGTCTAAATCTACCATTTCATTGAGGATTTCTCCCAAGGCAATAGTTAGCTTTTGGGACGTAGCTTGTAATTCTGAGGGAATGTCTGATTGCTCAAACTGAATATTTTCAAATTTGATCCTTCGGCGTTTATTAATTCCCAAGATACAGCTAAAACTAACAGGCACAATTGTATCTTCCCAAACCGCATTAGCTACTAACTTAACTTTATTGTCTGACATTAGTTGCACTGCTACATCAGTAAAAGAAACAGGTTTACCTCCAGAGATAGCAGTTAAAACATCGGGAGTTAAATGTTCTAAACGCTTTCTAACTAAATCAGCCTCAAAAGACTTGTTAATATCCGCCTCAGATAATTTTACTTGAGCGATCGCTTGAGTCGGCTGTTTGAGAGCTATTTTTCCTTGGACTACCGAACTAAAATCGATAGAAACAGCATCAGTCTCAAAAGACATTTCTGCCGTCCGAAACTGTCGGCGTATTACTAAGCCACAACCGCTCATTTGAAAACTGTCGATTGTTCCCTGTAATAGCTTGCTAGACGGACTGCATTTCACCGCTACTTGCACTGATTCGCTACTAGTAAATAAGTGACGGATTGTGTTGCTCGCGACGGTATTAATGAGTTTTTCACCCCAATCTCCGCCTTTATTATTACCAAAACTAACAAATCCACCAAACATAGAGCTATAGATTGAGTTACTCTTTATCTTGTAACAAATTATTAACAAGTCAGCAATTAAGATTGTAGCTCATTAATGGCTAAAACCCATTCGGTTATCAAGTTATTAACTTGTTCAGGAATTTCATCGTGTGGGCAATGACCAGCCTCTAAATAGTGTTCTATTAACTGGGGATAATATTGACGAAATTTGCTACCTCTCTCTCTGGCATTGATCCAAGGATCTTTCTCTCCCCACAATAGCAGTAAAGGGCATTGCATTTGACCAAGCAGTAGATCTACCTTATCTCCCTGGGGGGTTTTAAATACCGCGTTAAAAACCTCTGCTGCACCCTGATCGCTTGAAGGACGATAAATGTCTTCAACTAATTGTTCTGTTACAGCGTTAGTATTAAAATATACTTTATTAAGAGTTTTACGAATTACCGAGCGTTGGCGGACATACTGAAACAATAAAAAACTTGCCCAAGGCTGTAAAAACAGCGATCGCATTAGTTTTCCGACCAGATTAGGTCTATTTTTGGCAGTAGAATTTACTTCCGTATCGCTAAAAGGACCCGCACTATTGAGTAAAATTAAACCCACCGTAGATTGAGGATAGGCTGCTGCAACACAAAGACAAGCATAACCCCCCAGAGAATTGCCTGCTAATACTGTAGGCTGACCAATAACCTGGGTAATAAAATCATGTAACTGTTCGCGCCAGAGATTCCCACTGTACTCTTGATTGGGTTTGGCTGAACGTCCAAAACCTAATAAATCAATTGCCCAAACCTGAAATTGTGTTTGTAGTTGAGCAATATTTTTGCGCCAATGATCGGTAGATGCGCCAAATCCATGAACCAGAAGTAGAGGAGGTTTTTGAGACTCTGATTGTCCAGCACAGATATAGTAAATGGAATGGCCTCGCCACTGCCAATATATACCAGGGACAGATTGTGTGATCGGTAAAGATGTTAACGGCATTTTATATTGAAGACAGACATGAAGTTATGTTAACTTTTTTTATTGTAAGTCTACTTTGATGGAAACTGTTGAAATAACAATGGTTTTGTTCGCTAGTTAACATGATTATTTTCAATTGCGCTGATAAACTTGGCTAATATGTTATCTAGTTCCAAATTTTTTTAGATCGCATAAAATTAGCTTAATAAGCAAGAAGACAATCAAGAAAAAAGAAATTTTAAAGGAGAAAAAAGGAGAAAAGTTGTGTCCCTAGGAACTTCCGTAATTAGTAAAAGTTCAACTTCAACTGTACGCAAACACGCACCTCGCTATAAAGTTTTACTCCACAACGATGATTTCAACTCTATGGAGTATGTAGTGCAGGTATTAATGCAGACTGTTAGTGGAATGACTCAACCCCAAGCAGTTAACATTATGATGGAAACTCACAATAGCGGTGTAGGCTTGGTTATTACCTGTGCTATGGAACACGCTGAATTTTATTGTGAAACTCTCTGTAATCATAGCTTGACTAGTACTATTGAACCTGACGAATAACAGCCTTAAGTAGTCACGCCAAATTAATTTTCTAGTTGAGACAGGCGAAAGAATCTAAGGTACAAGAAAAACTCAAATGTCTAAAAAACAAAAAATAGCGCGATCTCCTTCAGAGCCAATTGCCCTCATTTTGAGTGATCCGCGCTATTAGTAATGGCCTAAAATTTAAGTCTAATAGTATATCTAAGCTGAAACGAGATATTTTAATTACTAGCTACAGTCTCGGCAGCAACATCAACGGTTTCCTTTCCAGGGGTTTCAGTTGTCGTATTTTTATTTTCTTGGCGAGATTGTAGTTTAGTCATAAGCATTTGAGATAATTCTGTAAACAGCAAACCTGCCAACATGACATCATCGATTTGTCCTAAAACAGGTATAAAATCGGGTGCGATATCAATGGGACTAATGAGATAAATTATTGTTCCCAGCATTACCCACCAACGATATTTAGGATGGCGAATTGCATTGCGATACCAGTCGTATAAAGAAGATAGGGAAAATTTCATCTTGGTATTCATGTCCTCGATTAACTGTTTTTATTTTGGCAGCTTTTAGGTAAGCTCTCAATGTGGATAACCTCATCTTAATATTTCGGTAAGTACGATTTAAAGAGTAATTAATTAAACTAAAGTACTTAAGATATTAAGTGCTATTTGTCGTTTGCGATTAGTATTTGCTAAAAATCCTTTAAAGACGGCTTTTAGAAAATAAATTTTTCCCTGTTGTTTAATTAAAGCAATTAGATATTTTTTAGCTAAATAAAATGAACAATAAATTATTAGTATTTTTAGTAAATTGTTCAACGGTAAAAAATACCAAAGATAGACAGCCACAATTATCCATACAAGGAGTAAAAGAACTTTCAATAGTCGTAAAATAGGCTTTGGGGTTTTTAAAGGTAATTGAATTAAGACTTGCCCAATTAGCCAGTGATGAGCATTAATTACCCTCTCTAGTAATCGGGGATTGTGCCATAAATCTTGTTGAATTTGTTGTGTAATCTGTCCTTCTAAATCGATCAGACTACGTACAACTGTGAGATGTTGGTTGTCTGGAAATATATAGTTAGTAGTAAAGTTTAACGGCGATAATCGTTCCTGAACAGAAGTTATTTTTATGTTCAAAGACGAGTTAATCAAAGTATAGTAGCGCAAGGTTGCTAATTTAGGATTGGAAAGCTTTAAACACTGATTTTTAGCTTTTATCTGTTCTATTTGTTCTAAAAGATCCGCATTAAGCCGAAAATTGATCTGGCAAGGCATAGTCAAGCGACGGCTAATTCTGACCTCCGCTACCTGAATACAAGAATTTAAAACTTGGTGGCTAGTTGCTGATGGATAATTCACTGTTTGCCAATCACAGAAAGCATAAATTTAACTAAACCGTGCCACTGCTGTTCCCCTGCGGTGGTCGATTGTTCGTGTAGATGTAATAAAAGATCGCGATCGCTTCGTCCTAAAATCGCTTGGGAATAACGATTAATAATTTTGCCGTCTAATTGCAGGGAGGTTTGAGCGTAGGTGCTATCATTAATATTATGAGGATGAGAGGAATTGCGTAAACTACGATCGCGCCGATCTAAGGCGATCTTGCGTTTGTTTAACTGCTGTAAAATATTAATAAACTGGCGATCGCTTAAAAGTTGATTGACCTCAGACATAGTTTGCTGACGGGTGCTAGGAATTGGTTCGGGTAATCTACTAGGAATAGTCTCCCATTCTGGGTTTTTTTGGCTTAAAATCGGCAAATCTCCCTTGATTTCCTTGACCAGAGTCCGATTATATAACTGCGAACTAGGATCGACGAGTAATAAACAATACGCCAGTTCCAATTGACGACGCAATTGCAAATAGCGATCGCTTAAAGAGGCATTAATTGCCGACTGCTCTAAATAATCACGGCAAAGATAGTAGATAGCTTGATAGGCTTCCCAAGGAATAAAGATTTCATCAACAATCTCTTCGACGATAACGGTGCTAATTTCGACAGCAGTAATATTTTCCAGCAGATTATGGTTCATGAGGTTCTTCCTTCGATAGCTGAGGATTAGGAGGATGCTGTTGAGAATCCCAATTTTGCCAATTTTGGTGATTATCACGCAGGTTCAGAGATTTGAGATCAAAAACTTCTGATTTAACTTCAGGTTCTTCTAACCACTCTCCCCAGTCACCTTGTTCGGGTTCTGGAACTTCTGTTTCTGACTGCTCATCAAGATCGGCTAAAGATAACAAATCCTCGACAACATCATCATCTTCTGCTTCTGGTTCAAAACCTGGTAATTGTGGTTCTGGTTTATTTATGGAGGTGGTTGCAGTTTGGTTATTAGTCTTCCCTGCTGTTAATACGTCAGGAGTTTTATTACCAGATAGCTGATTAACTTTAGGTCTAGCAGGTAAAGATTCCTGGTTCACATCGGCTGCAATCTCAACCCAATTAAGATGTTCCGCAGTTTGTTGTTGAAAAGCCGACATCAACTGGAACATTCTTTGCAGACTAATCAAATTATGCTGAATTGTCTGATGTCCCTGAGTTACTTGTTCAATATGAAACTGTTTAATTTCCCCATAGCGATCGCCTGTAAACTGTTCGCCAATTTCATTCTCAATTTTTCCCTCAATCAAATTGATCTGGGTACGTAAATAATTATCTGTCGGAGCTTGCTGAGTCTTTTGGTCACTTGTAACTATTTTAGTAGTAATGTTTAATTCAGGTGCATTGCTCATAGCGACGAGAAAGGCTTCATTGATATTCCCTGCTCTAATTGCCTGTTTAAATTCTTCGCTCGATGTCATTGATTTAATCTTGAATGTTGGTATATCGACTGTAAAACACGCCCGCGTGAATATGCGCCGTGTCAAAGTGCATTTCCGCCCACTCAATGAGGGGTGTCAATTACTTGAGCAGCCAGCTAGGCTTAATCACTGAGTAGATTAAAGATTCTGGCTCAGAAAAACATGACGCAACTTCTCTAAGCTGGCGAGATTGGCAATTAAAGAATTTTGTCTTTGCTTAACTTGCTCTATATGCCATCGTTGTAGTTCGGGATAGGCAGGATTGTCAATCAATTTAAGATCAATTTCATGATCTATTTTGCCTTCCAAAAGTCTCAAACGGCTACGCAGAAGGCTATCTGAGGTAGATGATTCAATTTGATCTAGATCGGCACTGTCTATACAAGTAGTAATTTCTAATTCCACTGCTTCACTGATAGCGATCGTCAAAGCCTCAAAAATTTTTCCAGCCTCGATTTTAGCTTGCAATTCCTGATTTAATAACATTTAATTTAGTTATTGCCAAAAGTTGCTGAAATTGTAGCCCAGATCTTCCAACATTTGTCGAAGTAAAGGCAGACTTAAACCAATGACATTACTGTGACAGCCTTCTATTTTTTCCACCAACATCCCACCTTTACCTTCCAGAGCAAAGCTACCAGCACATTGTAGAGGTTCGCCAGTAGCAATATAGGCTTCAATAGTGCGATCGCTGATATTGGCAAAATAAACCTTAGTAATACCACAGCGAATTATCTGTCTTTGTTGTTTCAGATCAATTAAAGCATGACCTGTATAAATTATCCCCATGCTGCCACACATTCCTCGCCAACGAGCGATCGCTATCTGTGGTGATTCTGGTTTACCATAAATGCGATCGTTGACTGTCAATACTGAATCGCATCCCAAAATCAAAGCATCACTAAACTGAGGCACAATAGTTTCAGCTTTGTATTTAGCCAGAGTAGTAACTAATTCAGTTGCTTCTTCTAACTGTATTTGATCTTCATCAAAATCACTTTTGCAGACAATTGGCTCTATTCCCACCATCCGTAAAAGTTTTAAACGCGCAGGTGAAGCAGAAGCTAAGACAAAATCAGGCAAAGTGTTGTTCACAGTCATACAAAAAACCCAAAATTAGACGAAGTAAGGAGAGTGAAATTATTTTATCCCTCATCCTTCATCCCTCATCCTTCAATTAACGTACAGTAAAAGACTTTGCTGCCACTTCAAAACTATCTTTAACCTTATCCCAACGTCTTTGAGGAGTAGATAAGTTAAAAGTAAAAATTTTACCTCGACTAACCGCTACGCTGGCAATATTATGTCTTTCTCCCTGTTCGGGTAAATTTTCTTCGTATTCTAAAAGATAATAAGTTTTATCCTTACCTTGACGAGATTCGGCACGAATAAATTCTGCTTCCCTGTCAGGCTTAGGAGTATTATTCATCGCCTTAAGTAGAGTATATCCAACTTCTGAGGGTGTACCTAAATCTTCTAAAGTCTTACCATCAGGAACTTCATTAATAATGACACTGAGGTTTTCTGTCCTTTCAACTAAATCACGAAATACAACATCGACAGTTTTTCTAGCAGATGTACCTAAGTTAACGGGAATCCAACCATTAGGATATAAAAACTCATATCCTTTGCTAGTGTCAACATAGCTTTGTAATCCGCTGACTCCCGTTGAACAACTTGATACAACTAAACTAAGAACAATCAATATTGCAGCGAAAAACGATTTAAACATTGTTATTTGATTACCTCTATAAATTCTAAATTGTTAAAGTTATTGCTTTCTGCCGTTATTGTCTCATGGTGCAGAATTAAAGACTTCAAAATCAAACAAATACCCCGTGCTGCAAATTTTAAAACACGGGGCAAATTATCATTAATGTGTTTGACTTAAGATGAAAAACTTAGCTAGCACTAGATGCATATACTGCAACTGCCATAACACCACCTACAAGCAAAAATGCTAAGACACCAAAAATTACATAATTACGTTTGTCAGTTGAGGTTGGCTCTTCGGCTGTATACATTTTGGGTTCTCTAGCAAAATTATTTAGTCTGCCCCCTTCTTCTTCTGTATATGGCATAAATTTTAATATCCTCTAAATTTTTATTTGTAAACTTTAATAAATCTTAGTATTATTTATCAAATCTCACAACAAAACCATTTTAAATTAGAATTTCATTTATTTCCTAACATCTGCGCCTTTGTGCAAGAAAAAACTGTCCGCAGATAAACGCAGATAGATTTATCGCTTGAGTTTCAAAGCAATCTAGAGATAAACTACCCTTTTCCCGAATCATACCCATATAATAAGACTTAATATAAATTCATCTCTGTTGATCCGCAGTCGCGAACCATGAACAGTAACTTTCTCAACCGTCTTAACAG
>CAYMWC010000014.1:0-49329 GCA_964393695.1 uncultured Pleurocapsa sp. | reverse complement strand
GCTTCGGGGGGCAGGAGGAAAAGACAAGTATGCAATTTAAATGAACAACAGCTTAACTGATCAGCTTGTGTGCATTTAACAATATCAATAATAAAAAAAAAATAAAAAAATAGTTTTTGCTGCTAATCCAGTCAGAGCAAAGGATTGACAGCAAAAAGCTTTCTTTACAATCAAAAAAAAAGGGCAATGTAATCTAATTTACTGTTTTTTTAAATTTTTCTATGTTATAACTAATTCTATAAAGTTAAAGATAGTTGATTTTTATTTAAACATCTTTAACCTTATTTTAGATTTTCACTGAATTCATTTCAATAATCTACTGACTACCCAACTGAAGTGAGATAAGTTAAAGTTTTGATCCAAGCATTAGTGGGTCTAGCACTAAACTTGGATAACTTATCCCGAATAACCTGTTCTTATCCGGAGATGTATCTATTATGACACAGCAATCGACCTTTTGGAAAGCTTTTTTAAATCCATACATAATTTTCTCTTGGCAATAGTCTGAGTCAAATTAATCAGACAGCATAATTGTCAGGGATAGCATAATTGTCAGGTTTAAATATTTGATCTAGAGAGTATTAGCAAGTAATTTTCAAATACACAGTCAATCTGTTTCTCTATAGTAATCCTCATTGTGAGTTATGAAATGCTATAGATTGTAATTGAACAACCATTTTTTAACTAGTAGTATAGAATTGTCGTAATACCCTTGACTTAAATATTACTATAGCAAGTTAAAAGAAAGTTGTTTGGGTAGTTAGCTGTAGCAGAGTTAACTATATATAGTTTGGGCAAATAAATTTCTGTTTTTTTAGGTAGCAACCATAAGAATTATAGTCAATTGCTAACATCTACTTGGCTTAAGTAGCAATTGATTGGTATAAAGCGTGAGCATAAAATAGACAAGCATCTTGATGATCTAAGCTTGTTGCTCACTGTACATAGTATTTTTCTGCATCCCGATCAAATAGAAAAGTATTTGACAGATTGGCCTTGAAAAATTAACTTTGACTACCGAAAAAGTTTATGGATTTATAGAGAAAAAATGACTTTTTTGTTTTGCTTGTAAAGCTAGGAATGTATAAACTTTCAACGAGATTTTTGAGCAATGATTATTGTAATGAAGCCAAAAACTCCAGCCATAGAAATTCAGCGCATCAGTGAAGAAATTAATGGTTGGAATATAATTGCCGAGAAAAGTATTGGCAAGCATCAAGTAGTAATTGGTTTGATTGGTGACACAACAGAGCTTGAACCATCAAGAGTGCAAGCATTGAGTCCTTTTATCGAGCAAGTTGTCCCGATTGAAAGAGCTTTTAAACGGGCTAGCCGTGAATTTCGCAATGGTGAAGCAAGTGTAGTAGCGGTTAAAACACCAAATGGCTTAGTGCAGTTTGGACAAGACTTACCAGTAGTACATATAGCAGGTCCTTGTTCAGTAGAAAGCGAATCAATGATTGTCGCCACCGCCCAAAAGCTCAAACAAGCAGGAGCAAAATTCTTGCGCGGAGGTGCTTATAAGCCCCGAACATCTCCTTATGCTTTTCAAGGACATGGCGAGTCAGCTTTAGACTTTTTAGTAGCTGCCCGTGAACAAACTGGGTTGGGGATCATTACGGAAGTAATGAATGTATCTGATTTAGAAAAAGTCGCTGAAGTTGCCGACATTATCCAAATTGGAGCGCGTAATATGCACAATTACTCTTTGCTCAAAAAAGCAGGTTCTCAGTCCAAGCCTGTTTTCCTGAAGCGAGGTATGTGTGCAACTATTCAAGAGTGGCTTTTAGCTGCTGAATACATAATTGCTGCTGGTAATTCTAATGTCATCCTCTGTGAACGAGGTATTCGTTCTTTTGACAGTCAGTTTACTCGCAATACCCTTGATTTATCAGTGATCCCAGTCTTAAGAACTCTGACTCACTTACCAATTGCTATTGATCCCAGTCACGGTACAGGACGCTCAGAATACGTACCTGCAATGGCGAAAGCGGCGATCGCAGCAGGCGCAGATTCACTGATGATTGAAGTGCATCCCAACCCCGCTCAAGCTCTTTCTGATGGTCCTCAATCCTTGAACCCAGAACAGTATCAAGAGTTGATGCAAGCAATGATGGAAGTCAGTCAGGCTGCCGATTGTCGCACCAAATTGACACCACAACCTGCGGTATTAACTGCCGTTTAAGAAAAGCTCTAAGCTCTAAGCTCTAAGCTTTAAGCTTCTAAAGAGTTTTACTTAATTTGTTCCCTCTTCTATACCCACACCAAGGAATCTAAAATAGATGAATGTAGTATCTTTTCAAGAGACAACAACGGTTGCGCAACAGTTCAATCAGAAACAATCCAGTCCCGATGCAGTAGTTGTTATTGGTAATGCACCTTTGACTTTAGATGACGTTGTGAGTGTAGCTCGTCATGGTAAAAAGGTTAGTTTGACGATTCAAGAGCAGACCTTACAACGAATTGAGGCATCCTGCGATTATATTGCCGATGCAGTTAAATGTGGTAAGCCAATCTATGGTGTGACTAGTGGTTTTGGTGGCATGGCTCATATTGCGATCGCCCCTGAACAAGCAGCCGAGTTACAAAATAATTTGATTTGGTATCACAAAGCGGGAACAGGTAAAAATTTACCTCTAGCTGATGTGCGTGCTGCCATGTTGCTAAGAGTTAATTCGCACATATACGGTGCTTCGGGTATTCGACTCGAAATACTAAAACGGATCGTTACTTTTCTCAATGCTGGCGTAACTCCCCATGTATATGAGTTTGGTTCTATTGGTGCTAGTGGTGATTTAGTTCCCTTATCTTATATTACTGGGGCCTTAGTGGGTTTAGATAGTCGTTATACCGTTGACTTTAATGGTGAAACACTAGATGCTCCCACTGCTCTAGCTAGACTGGGTTTAGAACCGATGGAATTATTGCCCAAAGAAGGGTTGGCGATGATGAATGGTACTTCCGTGATGACAGCGATCGCCGCTAATTGCATATATGATACTAAAGTACTGTTGTCTTTGAGTATGGGAGTTCATGGCCTAGCGATTCAGGGACTATATGGAACTAATCAGTCTTTTCACCCCTTTGTTCATGATCATAAGCCCCATTTTGGTCAAATTTGGGCAGCCGATCAGATGCTCTCCTTATTAGAAGGCTCTGATTTAATTCGTAATGAGTTAGATGGCTCTCATGACTATCGAGGTTCACAGCCAATTCAAGACCGTTATTCTCTGCGTTGTCTGGCACAGTATCTAGGGCCAATAGTCGATGGAATCGAACAGATCAGTGGACAAGTAGAAGTTGAAATGAACTCGGTTACTGATAATCCTTTGATCGATGTCGAGAATCAAGCTAGTTATCATGGCGGTAATTTTCTGGGGCAGTATATCGGCACAGGGATGGACAGTTTGCGTTATTATCTGGGGCTGTTGGCAAAACATCTCGATACCCAGATCGCGCTGTTGGTAGCACCAGAGTTTAATAATGGTTTATCTCCTTCCTTAACTGGCAATACTGGAAATCCAGTCAACATGGGTTTAAAAGGTTTGCAGATTGTGGGTAATTCCATCATGCCCTTGCTAACTTTTTATGGCAATTCCCTGGCTGATCGCTTTCCCACTCATGCCGAACAATTCAACCAAAACATTAACAGTCAAGGATTTGCTTCGGCTAACCTAGCTCGGCGATCGCTAGATATCTTTCGAGAGTATTTGGCAATATCTCTGATGTTTGGGGTGCAGGCAGTGGATCTGCGCACCTATCTCATTGCTCAACATTACGATGCTACTGCTTATCTGTCGCCTCAGACTCGTCAGCTATATCTGGCAGTTAGAGAGGTAATTGGACAACTTCCCTCAGCAAATCAACCCTATATCTGGAATGATCGCGAACAACCCCTAGATGAACATATCGCTAAAATTGTCGCTGATATCAAAGCGGGAGGGGTAATTGTACAGGCAGTTAATAAGCAGTTATCTGACTTAAATGTGGCGTTCAGTAATGAATAGGGTTTGATCATGAATATTGCACATCACGTCGAGCGGGGTCATATACTATTTCCCCATAAGGTGGCTCTTATTTTCGAGGAGAAATCCTTTACCTATCAACAGCTTGATCAGCTAGCAAGCAGAGTTGCCAACGGTTTGCGCGGATTGGGAATCAAACAAGGCGATCGCGTGGCTTTATTTCTGCCCAACATTCCCGAATTTATCATTTCCTACTTGGGAATACTTAAACTGGGAGCGATCGCGGTTTCAGTGAACGTCATGTTTAAGACTGAAGAAGTTAGCCATGTTCTCAATGATTGCGCTGCCAAAATCGTAATTACTACCGAGGCACAATGCCAGTATGTATCAACAGCAGATTTACCCCATCTAGAGCAGATTTTAATTGCTGAAGGAGAAAGCGATCTTGGACTAAGTTTAGGGCAACTGATGGCAAATGCCGACTCACGGGCGAAAGCGGTGGCAGTTGAGAGAAATACCCCAGCCAGTATTGTTTATACATCAGGCACAACAGGTTTTTCCAAAGGTGCAACCCTATCTCACGGCAACGTAATTTCTAATATGTATGCACAAAATCGTTGTTGTCGGATGACTGCGGATGATAAGTTACTGCTTTATTTGCCGTTATTTCATTGCTTTGGTCAAAATGCGATTCTCAATGCAGGACTGAATGCTTGTGCTACAATCGTTTTGCAACGTCGCTTTGAGCTTGAACAGGTACTAAAAAACATCACCGTCCATAACGTAACCATGTTCTTTGGTGTACCGACAGTATTTATCAAGCTACTCAAGGCAGATATTTCTCCTAGAGTTTTCCAAAGCATTCGCTATTATTTCTCAGCAGCAGCATCAATGCCAGTAGCAGTAGTGCAACATTGGCAGAGCGAATATGGTTTAACAATTCATGAAGGCTATGGACTAACAGAAACTTCTCCCTGTGCCTGTTATAACCACGACTTACAATACAAATTCGGTTCAGTGGGTATGCCCATTGAAAATGTCGAAATGAAGATTGTGGATGTTTATGGTGAGCAGTTACCGCCAGGGGAATTGGGTGAAATTGCCATCCGTGGGCCTAATGTTATGCTGGGCTATTGGAATCGTCCTCAAGCAACTGCCCAAGCAATTAAAAATGGCTGGTTTCATACTGGTGATTTGGGTCGAATCGATGAACAAGGTTTTTTCTACATCGTTGATCGCCTAAAAGACATGATTAATATGTCGGGATTTAAAGTTTATCCCAATGAAGTTGAACAGGTAATCTATCAACATCCTGCTGTTGCGGAAGTAGCCATTTATGGAGTTCCTGATCCAGAAAAAGGTGAAATAGTTAAGGCTAATATAGTCGCCAAAAATAGCGATCGGGCAATTACAGCCAGCGAAATCAAAGAATTTTGTTCTCAGCGACTAGCAAACTACAAAATTCCCCGTGAAATTAGTTTTGTTGTCGATTTACCCAAAAATCCCACAGGCAAAATACTCAAGCGAGTTTTAAGACAAGAGGCAGCTTCTCCCAAGTTGGATTACGCCCAAAATTTAGAGTTCGTTAAGGGTTGAAGTGACAATTTTATGGAATTTAGGATTTGGGATTTTAGATTGAAGATTTTAGATTTATTTAGGATTATCTGAATCTCTTCAGTCCCCAAGTCTCCCAGTCTTCTAGTCTCCCAGTCAACCTTAATCATCTCATAAAACGCCTAGCTTTTTCGATGGGGAGAGGAGTAAAAGTCAGATAGGGAAAAATTTGAGCCTGATTTTTTTTCGACTTGCCTGACCTCAGAGTTAATTTCTCTTTTCTCTTCTCATCTTTCCTCTTGTCTCTTTTTTATTTTCGAGCCGAATTGCACATATAGTCTCTCTACGGAGGAAAAATTAATAATCATGAGTGCTAAATTTATTAGCCAACCTGCCAATAATATTCAATCACCCCCTCGGCTGACTGTAGATACTGCTTTTGAGTCCTCGATTTTTACACCCCAAGCAAAGCCTACAGAATCGCGTCCAACTCAACCAACCGTAGGAGAAGCGATCGTCAAGATATTACAAGACCTGGGGGTTCGTTATGCCTTTGGGGTTTCTGGGGGAGGAATTGGTCCTCTATGGGCAACCCTGTATCAAAGCGATATCGAGGTAATGCACTTTCGTCACGAATCAGGGGCAGCTTTTGCAGCGACGGAAGCTTACTTTGCTAGTCAACGTCCAGTAGTGGTCTTTTCTACCACTGGCCCTGGAATTACCAATGCTTTGACTGGTTTATTCGCTGCAAGGGGGGAAGGCGCAAAAGTAATTCTTTTATCAGCTACTACTCCCGCAGGTAATCGTGGTCGCTGGGCTTGTCAAGAAACTAGTGCTTACACAATGCCCGTGGCTGGTTTGTTTACTTCGGGGACGCTGTTTAACTATGCGACTACCATTGAAACTGGTACAGAAATTCCCGAAATTTATCGCCGACTTGCTGGTGGTTTGACTCAACCAGGGGGATTTGTAGGGCATATTAGCATTCCCACACCAATTCAAATGGCTCCCTTAACTACACCGTTGCCACGGAAAATGTTTACTCAATCTGTCCCTACTGCTAACGCTGAGGCAATTACTAAATCGGCAGAGTTCTTATCAGCAGCACCCTTTGCCATCTGGGTTGGTTTTGGAGCAAGAGGCGCAGCCTCAGAAATTCGTGCCTTGGCAGCCAAAACAGGAGCAGCAGTAATGTGTTCCCCCCGTGGGAAAGGAATTTTCCCCGAAAATCATCGCCAATTTGTTGGTGTCACAGGCATTAGTAGCGATGATTCCGTGCAGAAATATATGCGTCAACAACCTCCCCAACGCATACTGGTTCTGGGGACGCGGTTAGGAGAACCTACTTCTTTCTGGGATAAAAGCATGGTGCCTTTAAGAGGCTTTATTCATGTAGATATCGACCCAGACGTGCCAGGAGTAGCTTATCCAACAGTACCAACATTTGCGATCGCTTCTGAGGTCAAACTATTTCTGCAAGCATTATTAAACCAACTACCAGATTGTCAATGGCAACCAAAATTACTACCCAATCCCGAAATTCCTATTGTTACGCCCAGGGAAAAAGGCTTAGTAAGACCAGAACTATTGATGAATCAGATTCAACAGCAAATTGTCGAAGAGACTGAAGCAGTTGTGATGGCGGAGGCTGGAAATTCGTTTGCTTGGGCAACTAAGCTACTACGTTTTAATCAACCTAATCGTTACCGTATTAGCACGGGAGTCGGAGCAATGGGTCATGCAGTAACGGGGGTAGTTGGTGCTGCTATTAGCCAAAAAGCAGTTGCTATTGTGGGTGATGGAGCAATGCTGATGAACAGTGAAGTCAGTACAGCCGTGAGATTTGGCATACCTGCGGTTTGGATTGTTCTCAACGACGGACGTTACAATATGTGCGCTCAAGGGATGGCACTACAGGGATTTAAAGGAGTAGATACGACTATCCCGAATACTGACTTTGCCTTACTAGCCGAGTCAATGGGAGCAGATTCCCTTCGGGTTGACAAAGAAGAGGATGTCCAAGCAGCGATCGCCAAAGCTCTCAATTCTCCCTTCCCCTTTGTTCTGGATGTCTTAATCGATCCCAATCAAGCTGCCCCAATTACTAGTCGTGTGCAGAGCTTGTTGGAACAAGGAGCAAAGGGAAAACAGTGAACAGTCATCAGTCATCAGTCATCAGTTACTCAAGTAGCAAGTAGCAGATAGCAAGTAGCAATCAATTAACAATTAACAATGACCAGTTACTAGTTATCTATAAACAGCTAAAAGCTAAAAGCTAAAAGCTTATCTAAACCAATCAATAGGATATTAAATTATGTTCAAACCAGTAGGAATAAAAGCGATCGCAGTTACTTTTCCTGACAATATTCGTACCAATGATTATTATCGCCAGCATTATCCAGAAATGATTACTCAGGCGGAACAAAAAACTTTGGCACGGGCTTTTTCTGTGGCAGCGTCTAATGAGGATGATTCTGAACCAGATATCTGGACAGAAGAAATGATGCCCTATATATCTGACCCTTTTCGGGGTACTGTGGAACGGCGAGTAGTAGCCCCAGATGATTCGGCATTAGAACTAGAATATCGAACGGCTGTCGATGTTCTCAAGGCTGCTGAACTTGCTCCTGAAGATATTGATTTGATGTTGGTTACTTCTTTATTTCCCGACCATATCTTACCTGGTGATGCTTCTTTTCTGGCAGGCAAACTGGGCTTAAAGGGGGCAGCTTGGAATGTGGAATCTACTTGTACTAGTGGCTTGGTTTCTTTACAAACTGCCTGTTCTCTAGTTCAAACAGGACAGTATCGCAATGTCCTCATCATCGTCTCTACTACCTACTCACGCTTTACTGATCCTAATGATACCCTGGCGTTTTTATCGGGTGACGGTATTGGAGCTTTTCTTGTCACTTCTTTAGAAGCAGAACAGGGAGTTATCGGTACAAAAATCATCAATACTGCCGAAACCTGTGGGGCTTTCTATCAAGAATTTACCCCAAAAGCTCCCAATCAAATGTTTATTCGGGCGCGTAAAAATACGGGCAAAATGTTTGTAGATACTACTGTTAAATTTTTACGCAATTGTTGTGCAGGGGCTGCTGCGGATGCTGGAGTTAGTTTAAAAGACATCGACTTTTTTGTCTTTAATACCCCCACTGCTTGGTATTCGCGAGTTTGTACTCGAACTTTAGGTGTCGATCCAGAACGCACCCTCAATCTTAATCCCGTTTATGGCAACATCGGTCCCAGTTTTCCTTTTGCTAATCTTTATCACGCTGCCCAGCTAGAGAAAATCAAGGAAAACGATTTAGTTTTGGTTTACACAATGGGTTCTTCTTCTAATGGTGGTGCTGCGATCATGCGTTGGGGCAAGGTTGCGTTGGGTACTGCGCCTAAACCTCCCCTTAGTTTTACTCTTGATCAGGACAAGGTTTTAGTCGGTAATGTGTGAAGTCAAAATTCCCTTTTCTAGGGCGCAAGGCTTGCGCCCCTACTTTTAAATCTTATATCTCAACAAAATATTAATTATGAACCAGTTAAAATATCCCGTTAATAAACAACAGAACGTATCTTCTCCTCCAGATAGCTGGCGAGTTCGGGGACTTCGAGGTGCGACGACAGCTAGCCGTAACTCAGTCGCAGCAATTACTCAAGCTGTTAATGAATTATTAGATGCTCTGATCACAGAAAATCAAATTGTTCCTGGTGATATTACCAGCGTCTTTTTTTCCGCCACCTCAGACTTAAATGCCTTGTTTCCTGCTGCGATCGCTCGTCAGCGTCCTGGTTGGGAATATATTCCCTTGTTGGATGTACAGCACCTAGATGTAGCTAATAGTTTGGAACGTTGTATTAGAATTCTCATTCATCTCAACACCCCCTTACCACAGCAGGCTTTACGCCCAGTCTATTTACATCATGCGAGTCGGTTACGTCCAGATTTGGCAATTTCGGGTTGAATAGCGACATATCCTGTAAGGGCGTTTCGCGAAACGCCCCTACCTAAATTCTTTGCAGACTTAATTTTGATTGCTAATGCTTACTCATCCAATTAAACCTAACGAAAATAACTCCGTTGCTCGTACCCTCAAAATTTTGCTGGTTGACGATCAAAAGTCAATCCAGATGAAATTACAAGAAATGCTATCCTCAGAGGTCGAGTTCCAAATTGTCGGGACTGCTGAGGATGGAGAAACAGCGATCGCGCAAATAGAGTCCTTGCAGCCAGATGTAGTATTGCTGGATATTGAAATGCCGAAAATGAATGGCATTCAAACCACAGAGATTGTTTCAAAGCGATTTCCAGACTGTAGAGTTTTAGTTCTCAGCAGTCATGAAGATCGAGAATATGTACAACAGGCGATCGCAGCAGGTGCGGATGGTTATATTCTTAAAAATGCTGATGCCAGCGATTTAGTGATGGCGATTTATTCTGTATCCAAAGGATATTCCCATTTTGCTCCTAAATTACTGCCCAAAATGCAGTTAGCCAAGAATATTCAGGATACGTCTCATCTTGATTTTCCCCAACCGACATCAAAAAAGCCCAAGCCTATTCCTCCCCGCCGTCAATTTTATTGGCAGTGGATCTGGACATCAATTGGAATTTTAGTCTTAGTGAGTGCGATCGCTGTTGGCTCAAAAAGTATGTCTCAAAAACGTGCTGAGAGTCAACCTAATATAAAAGCTCTAACAGCCCCAGTCGAAACTCAACCATTAAAGGTGAAAGTTGAAGCTAGCGGCACGATTGAGCCAATCGACACAGTGAATGTTAGTTCTGAAGTGGCAGGCAGACTAGCAGAACTGTATGTGGATCGTGGCGAGCAAGTCAAAGCAGGAGATACTTTAGCACGTTTAGACTCCAGTGAACAACAGGCTCAGCTAGCCCAAGCACAGGGACGATTAGCAGAAGCCGAAGCGGAATATACCAAAATGCTGAACGGTAATCGCAGTGAAGAAATTAATCGCGCCCAGGCACAGCTAACATCCGCCCAAGCGAGAGTAGACTTGAGTGCCAAACAACTCGAACGCAATAAGTTTCTAGCAGAGTCAGGAGCGATCGCCCAACTAGATTTAGACGAAATCATTCAAGAAGATCAAACTAATCGTGCTAACTTGCAAGAAGCTCAACAGCAGTTACAAGAACTGGCTCAGGGATTCCGTCCCGAAGATATTCAGCAGTCAGCAGCCAGAGTAACTACCGCTCGTGCTGAAGTGCAAGAAATTCAATCACAACTTAATAAAGCTACTCTTAAAGCTCCCTTTGACGGGATTGTGACTCAAAAACACGCCAATATCGGTGCAATTATTACGCCCACGATGGCAGCAGCATCGGATTCAGCGTCCGCAACTCCTAGTTCAATTATTGAGCTAGCTTCAGGATTAGAAGTATTAGTTAATGTCCCCGAAGCCAATATTGGTCGTATCAAAACTGGGCAACCAGTAGATATTATTGCCGATGCCTATAGCGATCGCACTTTTAAGGGAACAGTACGCACCATCGAGCCAGAGGCAGTATCAGAAGATGATGTCACCTCTTTCCGAGTCAGAGTTAAGTTAAATCAAGCAGAATCCCTCCTACGCTCTGGGATGAATGTTGATGCTATCTTTATCGGCGAGCCTATCCCTAACGCTTTGTTAGTACCAACAGTCGCAGTTACTAATCGCCAGGAGCAAATGGGGGTATTAGTTCCTGATGCTCAGGGAGAAGCCAAATTTCAGCCTGTTACCGTCGGGGTAACTCAGGACGGGAAAACTCAAATAGTTGATGGCTTGAAGCCAGAACAACGAGTATTTATTGACTTTCCTGAAGGTAAAGCTCCTGAAACTTTATCCAGACCGTTTTAGGAAATAGGACATAGGAAGCTAATGCGCGACTTTATTCCCTATTAACCATTACCCATTAATTCAAAGTTGACAGACCACTAATAACTCATTTACTAACGTCATTTTAAAAAGAGAAAAAGAAATAATGGCAGTATATTTAGCAGAAAACGCCAGTATGGCAGTCCGTACCCTGAGCGCAAATAAGTTGCGTAGCGGTTTGACTATGCTTGGTATTATTATTGGCAATGCCTCGGTAATTGCCATGATTGCTGTGGGGCAAGGCGCGCAACAGTTTATTGGCAAACAATTTCAATCTCTGGGTACAAATATACTTTTCGTGTTACCTGGTATAGCTGCTGAAGGACCTCTTGCATCCTCTATTCCTGCTGAAAGTTTAGTACTAGACGACGCAGAAGCAATGGCAAGAGAAGTACCTGCGGTAGCTGGTGTAGCTCCTGAAAAAAGCGATCGCCTGCGTGTCACCTGGGCAGACAAGGATACACAAGTAGATGTTACGGGAACTAACAGTGAGTATCCTAGCGTTCGCAATGCTGGAGTTGCCAAAGGAAGATTTTTTAGTATGTTGGAATTACAACAACATCAAAGGGTAGCCGTCTTAGGGAGTGAAACCGCTCGGACTTTATTTGGCGATCGCTATCCTGTTGGCTCAAAAATTCGGATTCGCAACTATAGCTTTCGGGTAATTGGGGTGATGGCAGAAAAAGGTGCATCGATGGGTATGAACCAGGATGAAGCAATTTTTATCCCTATTAGCGTCATGGCAAGCCAGTTAACAGGAGAAGACAATGCTTATACTAGCCCAAGCTTACAGTCAATTTCCGTCTCGGCTAAATCTTCCGAGAGTATGAGTGCTGCCCAGTTTCAAATTACCAATTTATTGCGGTTGCGCCATAACGTGAAGGGAGAAAATGATTTCACCGTTCGTAGTCAACAAGAATTACTGCAAACCGCCGACAGTATTACGGGAATGTTAGTGGTTTTGATGGCTGCCACTTCGGGAATTTCCCTCCTGGTAGGTGGAATCGGGATTATGAATATTATGCTGGTGTCGGTGAGTGAACGTACCCAGGAAATCGGTCTGCGTAAGGCTTTGGGAGCAACCCATAAAGATATTCAAGTGCAGTTTACGGTCGAAGCAGTAATTTTAGCTCTTACAGGGGGCAGTATCGGTATTGCGATCGCTGTTGCAGGTACAGTCATTTTTGCTGCGCTCACGCCTTTAGAAGCAATTGTTAGTCCCGTCGCCATTCTGCTTGCTGTGGGAGTCTCAGGGGCAATTGGGTTGGGATTTGGGGTGATTCCTGCCCGTAATGCTGCTCGTCTCGATCCGATTATTGCTTTGAGGAGTTAAATATGTCTTTATTTACATCACCACCAATTACCCCAGAAATTATTCGTCTGGAACAGATTAGTAAACACTATGGACAGGGAGATTTAGAAGTTTTAGCTCTACACAATATTAATTTACTAGTCAACCAGGGGGAATACTGCGCCATTATGGGAGCTTCTGGTTCAGGTAAATCTACAACCATGCAGATTTTAGGCTGTCTAGATCGACCTAGTAGTGGACGTTACTATCTGCAAAGAGAAGCAGTAGACTCGTTGAGCGATGATAACTTGGCATATATCCGCAATCGTAAACTGGGCTTTGTATTTCAACAGTTCCACCTCCTGCCCCAATTAACTGCCATGGAAAACGTCATGCTCCCCATGACCTATGCAGGCTTACCCCAAAAAGAACGTCAGGAACGGGCTACCTACGCTTTAAACCAAGTGGGACTGGGACAGCGAATATCCTATCGTCCTACTCAACTTTCGGGTGGTCAACAACAACGAGTCGCGATCGCTCGTGCCATTGTCAATCAACCGATCTTACTCTTAGCAGACGAACCGACAGGGGCTTTAGACTCCCGTACTAGTCAAGAGATTATGAAGATTTTTCAGAGTCTTAACGATCGCGGTATGACCATCATTATGGTAACTCACGACTTCGAGACAGCCCGTCTATGTCAGCGAATTATCTGGTTTCAAGACGGAAAAATTATTAATAACGCTCTAACCCCCGAAGAATTTCGAGAATTTAGCCTAGCTGAAGTCTAATTAACCCATAACGGATAAATTCTATTTCTTACTTCTTACTTCCTACTTTTTACTTATAAAAGGAGATTACCCATGCTTCCCTCTGGTTCTAAAACCCCCCGACTATTTCAAAACCTTAACTTTGTTAGCGATCCTGTTGGTTATATGGAAGCCAATGCGGAACGCTACGGAGATATTTTTAGCACTAAAGCTTTTTCTTTCCATTCTCAACCGACTTTAATTGTTAGTAATCCTGAAGCTCTCAAACAAATTTTAACTAACGACACCAGAGATTTTTGTTCCCCTAGTGATCTGAACCAGATTTTAGTTCCTTGGTTGGGTACATATTCAATGCTTGTACAAGACGGTGAACCTCATCGACGACAGCGAAAACTATTAATGCCCTCCTTTCATGGCGATCGCTTGCGTGGTTATGGACAAACCATCTGCGAGATTACCGCCAGTGTCATGAGTCGTCAGCCTCTAGGAGAAATCTTTTCCGCGCGTACTTTGATGTTGGATACCACTCTCCAAATCATGCTGGAGATCGTATTTGGATCTTATAAAGAGGAACGTTGCCAACAAATTAAGGACTTAATGCTGACTCTGATGAACGATTTTGAGAATCCTTTATTGTTAGCGAGTGGCTTTTTACCTTTTCTACAAAAAGATTGGGGAGAGAAAAGTCCTTGGGGCTATTTTTTACGTATGCGACAGCGAATTGACGATTTAATTTACGCTGAAATTGCCGAACGTCGTCAGCAACCAAACCTCGAAGGTCACGATATTCTTAGTTTACTGCTATCTGCCCGTGATGAAGCAGGCGAAGCACTGACTGATCAAGAATTACGGGATCAGATAATTACCCTATTGTTTGTTGGTCATGAAAATTCCGCTACAGGGGTAGCTTGGGCATTGTATTGGGTGCATAAACACCCTGAAGTTCGGGACAAGCTTATCAAAGAAATTGCCAGCCTAGAGTCACCAGATCCAATGGCTATTGTGCGTTTACCCTATCTTACTGCTGTCTGTAATGAAACCTTGCGGATGTCTTCGATTAATATGCTGCTATCGGGCAGGATGGTAAAATCACCCGTGGAATTGATGGGTTACAAGCTCAGTCCTGGTACAGCTATTTTTGGCTCTGTCTATCTGACTCATCATCGCCCAGATTTATATCCAGAACCCAAACAGTTTAAACCAGAAAGATTTTTAGAAAAACAATTTTCTGCCTACGAATTTCTCCCCTTTGGCGGTGGTAGCCGTAGTTGTATCGGCGCCAATCTGGCAGTAATGGAAATTAAATTAGTCTTAGCAACGGTTTTACTGCGCTATCAATTGACACTGGCTGATAACCAACCAGAAAAACTGCAAGGTCGAGGTGTGGTTTTAATTCCCAAAAACGGAGTCAAGATGATCGTTCAGAGTCCTCGTGTCCCCCAAGAACAAGAACTTACCGCTACTGTTGCTTAGGGTTGGCAGAAATGATTACTGATTACTGATTACTAATTACTAATTACTGATCATGGTTAATTGTTAATTGTTACTTCCTACTTCCTATTTCCTATTTCTACTTAAGTGAATTAATATATGCAACCCGAAATAATGAACTGCCGACTGACTGACGGTAGTGTAGGCTCTCACCTAGTCAAGTTAAGTATCCCAATGCTGTTCAATATCTTGACTGTGGTGGTTTTTAATCTCACAGATACCTATTTTGTCGCTCAACTAGGAACCCAGGAATTAGCTGCTATGAGCTTGACCTTTCCCGTAATTGCCACTCTCGCTAGCTTAACTATGGGGTTAGGAGATGGGGCAGGGGCAGTTATCGCGATCGCCATTGGGGAAGAAAATCGCCAGAAAGTTAAGCAGCTTAATACCAATGGTTTAATCTTATCCTTGATCATCGGCATTATTGTTACTGTTATCGCCCTGATCACCATTACCCCTTTATTTACGGCTTTAGGTGCTAAATCCGAGGTTCTATCTTTCGTCCAAGAATACATGGGGATTTGGTATTTAGGGACAATTTTTTTGGTAATATCAGCGATCGCCATGAATACAATTCGGGCTTTGGGAGATATGAAAGCTCTCAGTCTGATCGTCCTTACCTCTACCATTATCAATATTGTGCTTGATCCGCTATTTATTTTTGGCTTACTGGGTTTCCCTCGATTAGAACTGGCAGGAGCAGCGATCGCCACTGTCATTGCTCAGGGGACAATTTTACTCGGTGGTTTAATGTTTCTCCATCATGAGCGATTAATTAGCTTAACCCCATCTAAATTAGGTAAAGTCTGGAAATCTTGGGGGGAGATCTTACATCTGGGAATTCCTGCTGCTGCCAAGAATGCTATCTCGCCGATTTCTTTAGGATTAATCACTAGCATGGTTTCCTTGTATGGTTCTGAAGCGATCGCAGCCTTTGGAATTGCTTCCCGTTTGGAATCATTAGTGATGATTGTCTTTTTTTCCTTATCAGCAGCTATTGCCCCTGTCGTGGGACAAAACTGGGGAGCGAGAAAATATCAACGAGTTAACCGTGCTTTTAGCTTAAGCTCGCGTTTCTGTGTCATTTGGGGAGTAGCGATCGCTCTAGTACTGGGGTTTACTGCTCCTGGGCTAGCATCTGTATTTAACAAAAACAGTGAGGTAGTGGCAATTGTAGCTAAATATATGGCGATCGTGCCAATTAGCTATGGTGCTGCGGGGATTGTTCTGATTGCCAGTTCAACTTTTATTGCTTTAGGCAAACCCTTACCGTCGATAACGATGACTCTTGCTCATACCCTAGTAGTTTATATACCTTTAGCTCACGTGGGTAAACTTTTGTGGGGAATTAACGGTATTTTTGCTGCTGCTTGTTTGGCCAATATAATTGTTGGCTTAGGAGCGATCGTTTGGCAACATCAAACCTTAAAACGTCAATCTCAAATTCGAGACTTTACTCCAGACAATTCCAATATTCAAACTTCTAGAAATTAATGATTTTATTAATTTTGAATTTTTTAATTTCACATCCTGTAAATCTGAACGGACGACCTCTTGCAGGGGGGTTATTGTCCATTTTTAACTATTTTCAATTTAATGCAATTTAATTTTACCTGGCTACTTATGTTCGTTTATTCGATAAAAAAGGAGATAACTTATGTCTACTGTAACTGGCGTACCTTGGTTATTAGCTCACAAATCGATGCTAAAAGTAAATCAGCCACACAAAATTTCTCTTCATAATCAAGATTATGTCTTTTGGAAAGATCGTCAAGGTAATATTTCTGCCCTACCCAATGCCTGTCCCCATTTAGGCGCAATGTTATCAGAGGGATGGTGTGAAGAAGATCCTGAAACTAATACTTGCAGTGTTGTTTGTCCCTATCACGCTTTAAAATTTGACCGAGAAGGCTGCACAGTTTTACCAGGTAGCCAGAAAAAAACTTTACCTCAGTTAAAACCACCAGAGTTAATTATTCAAGGCGATTTTATTTGGTCTTATGGGGGACACGAACCTCAGATACCCATACCCAACGTTTTGAATGAGTTAACAGAAAACTATGATTTCATCGGTTACACTGCCGATACCAGTGCGGAAATTGATTTACAAACCATGCTCATTAATATGCATGACTACAATCATCAGTCTGGGGCGCATTACAGACCGATGAAAATTAAGGAAGTCCGCCTAGAACAATTTATCGACGAAGGATACAAATCTCATGCTGTCTTTCATAATGTCATGGCTCCTAAAAGCTTGCAGGAAAAGCTCCGTAATCCTAACTTGTTTTTGATGCCAGAGGCTCTGACAACTCGCTTAGAAAACTATTTTCCCAACTTAGTGATTTTACATACCGATAATGCCTTTGGGAAAGCTGCCCAATGTCATTTATTTATCCCAGAAACCGATACCCGTACTCGTATCTATGTCTTGTTGTTTGCCCAGCCTAAAATTGCCTTTATGAAACACTTTGGAAAAAAACGTTTTCTCGAACTTGCCAAAGTCGTAATCGATCAGGATATAGACATTTTAATGAAAATATATCCCCATACTTCTCCTAAAATTAGGCTTAATAATGAAGTAGGAATAGACTGGATTAAACGGAATTTTAACAATTTTCCCACAGTTTTCTCTCCCAATCTTTCCAGCCAATCAAATCACCAACTAAGCTTAGCCAAGACATAGAGCGATCGCATAAACTTATCTGACTTGCGTAATCGCTAGGGAGAATAATCAATTTTTGGTGGGCAATAATTTTTTTCTGAAGTATTTTCTCGATCTTATATCTTGCCCACCCTACGAAAGCTACGAAAGCTACACAACTTCTAGATCAAACTGAAATTATTTGCAGGAATTAAAATTATGAATCTTAATCTTAAAGGAAAAGTGGCGATTATTACAGGAGCTTCTAGAGGTATTGGTCGAGCGATCGCCGAACTTCTAGGACGAGCGAAAGCAGCAGTTGTGGTTAACTATGCTAATCAAGCTGCCAAGGCTGAGGAAGTGGTAGAAACCATCAATAAAGAGGGTGGTAGCGCGATCGCTATTCAAGGAGATATGTCAAAAGTTACTGAGATTGAATCACTCTTTACCACCACTAAAGAACATTTTGGTCAGATTGATATTGTCGTTAACAATGCAGGTCAAGGTTTTTTTAAGCCTCATGCCGAAATTACTGAAGCCGAATTTGATTCGATATTTAACCTCAATACTAAAGGTACTTTTTTTGTGATGCAGCAAGCTGCTAGACATATTACTGATGGTGGTCGAATTGTCAATATTAGCACTAGTGGAACTAAAAATCCTATGCCTACTGGAGGTTTATACGTAGGTAGTAAAGGTGCGTCAGAACTGTTTGCCGTTTCTCTCTCCAAAGAATTAGGCGCACGAAATATTACTGTCAATAACGTCTCTCCTGGGGTGACAGCCACAGATGGCTTAGTATTACCAAGTTCTGCCTTGGAAGAGTTAAAATTGTCCACCCCTTTAGGTCGTCTTGGAGAACCCAGTGATGTTGCTAATGTTGTCGCTTTCTTAGTCAGCAAGGAAGGTAGTTGGGTTAATTCTCAGACCATTCAAGCTAATGGTGGAATTCTCTAAACTTTCTATTTCCTACTTCCTATTTCCTATTTATTCTATCAACCGTCAACTCAAGGTTCGGAAAACTACACTACCTAAGACATAGCATCAGCTTGCACTATGTATAAAGATGAAGTTATGACTGAGGGGAGTTATGCAAACCAATAAAAGTCATCAATCATCTACAGCATTGTATATCGCATTGCCTAAAAAAATAATTTTTAGTTTTTGTTGTTAAATTCGGAGTATTTGTTAAAAGTATGGCAAAAGTTGTTGGTATTGACTTAGGAACTACTAACTCTTGTGTAGCAGTGATGGAAGGGGGGAAACCCACAGTTATCGCTAACGCGGAAGGTTTTAGAACTACTCCCTCAGTTGTCGCTTACGCTAAAAACGGCGATCTTTTAGTTGGTCAGATTGCCAAACGCCAGGCTGTCATGAACACTGGCAACACTTTTTATTCTGTCAAACGCTTTATTGGTCGTAAGTACGATGAAGTAACTAATGAAACCAAAGAAGTTGCTTATAAAGTCATTAGAGACAGTAATGCTAACGTTAAACTAGACTGTCCTGCACAATCCAAGCAGTTTTCACCAGAAGAAATTTCCGCTCAAGTTCTACGTAAACTGATTGAAGATGCGAGTAAATATCTCGGCGAAAAAGTCACTCAAGCAGTTATTACCGTTCCCGCTTATTTTAATGATTCTCAGCGTCAAGCAACTAAAGATGCTGGTAAAATTGCTGGGGTTGAAGTTTTACGGATCATCAACGAGCCTACCGCAGCTTCACTAGCTTATGGATTAGATAAAAAAAGTAACGAAACCATTCTAGTATTTGACTTAGGTGGTGGTACATTTGACGTTTCGATCTTAGAAGTAGGAGACGGTGTATTTGAAGTATTAGCTACTGCTGGTGATACTCATTTGGGTGGTGATGACTTTGATAAGAAAATTGTTGACTTTCTCGCCGAAGAATTTCAAAGAAACGAAGGTATCGACCTCCGCAAAGATAATCAAGCTTTACAACGTCTAACAGAAGCAGCAGAAAAAGCCAAGATCGAACTTTCTAGTGCTACTCAGACAGATATTAACTTGCCCTTTATTACCGCTACTCAGGATGGGCCTAAACACTTAGATATTTCTCTAACTAGAGTTAAGTTTGAGGAACTCTGTTCTGATTTAATCGATCGCTGTCGTGTGCCCGTAGAACAAGCTCTTAAAGATTCCAAGCTATCTAAAGATGCAATTGACGAAGTAGTAATGGTGGGTGGTTCAACTCGTATTCCAGCGATCGTTGACGTTACTAAAAGAGTTTTAGATAAAGACCCCAACCAAACTGTTAACCCTGATGAAGTAGTCGCAGTTGGTGCAGCTATTCAAGCTGGTGTTTTGGCTGGAGAAGTTAAAGACATCTTGCTTCTAGATGTTACTCCTCTATCTCTGGGGGTAGAAACCTTGGGTGGCGTAATGACTAAGATTATTCCTCGTAACACCACTATTCCTACTAAAAAATCAGAGACTTTCTCGACCGCAGTTGATGGTCAAACCAACGTTGAAATTCATGTTCTGCAAGGTGAAAGGGAATTTGGTAAGGACAACAAGAGTTTGGGAACATTCCGTCTAGATGGTATTCCTCCTGCACCTCGTGGTGTACCTCAAATTGAAGTTACCTTCGACATTGACGCTAACGGTATTTTAAACGTTACTGCCAAGGATAAAGGTACTGGTAAAGAGCAATCAATCAGTATTACAGGTGCATCAACTCTTCCCGATGATGAAGTAGACCGCATGGTACAGGAAGCAGAAGCTAATGCTGCTGCTGACAAACAGCGTCGTGAAGCGATTGATCGCAAAAACCAAGCTGACTCTCTAGTTTATCAAGCAGAAAAACAACTTAATGAACTGGGAGATAAAGTATCCGCAGATGACAAAACCAAAGCTGAAGGTCTAATTAAAGATCTAAAAGACGCTGTTGCTTCAGAAGATGATGAGAAAATCAAAACTCTTCTACCTGAGTTGCAACAAACTCTTTACACCATTGGTAGCAACATCTATCAACAAGGTGAAGGCGCAACACCAGGTCCTACAGGTGCAGCACCAGATGGGGATGCTCCTTCGGAAGATGCTGGGACTAAAAGCGATGGTGGCGATGATGTCATTGATGCTGAATTTTCTGAAACTAAATAATTAGCTAATTGTGAAGTAAGGAGGAAGGAGGAAGAAGGAAGAAGTAAGAAGTTAAATCAATTTTCTCCTTTTTCTTTTTTTAAATTACGGTGTGTCTTTTTTTATTGGCAATCTAACACTACGGAAAATATAGCAAGCACTACGCAAATACGTTAGGACACTTATTACTTCCGAACCAATCACTCATAATGTCCTAATATAACTTTGTACGGCTATATGTCCTAATGTTTGTCCGTAATAGCTTTAGTTAACCCTTCTAAAGTATATTCTTGTGCTTCTAAATCAATTCTGCCTAGTAATTCACGGCAAGTTTTTGATGTTTGTGGGCCAATGGAAGCAATACAGACATTGGCTAACAAGGATTGTATAGTATCGGCAGATGAGAGTTGTTGTTGTAGTAATTGATAAAAGTTTTTTACTGTTTTAGAACTAGCGAAAGTTATCATATTAATCTGCTGTTGTTGTAAAGCTTGCCAAGCTGCTGGCTCAATTTCTTCAGGACATTGGGATTGATAGGCTGCAACTTCTACTACTTCTGCACCCTGGTTAGTTAATTCTTGAACTAGTATTTCTCTACCACCAGTTTCCACACGGGGAAATAAAACCTTTTTTCCAGTTAAACTTTCAGGAAAATGCGCGACGAGGGAATCTGCCACATAGTCTGGGGGAATAAAATCGGGATTAAGCTGTCTTTTTTGCAATACTGAGGCAGTTTTACGCCCAACAACGGCAATTTTCACTCCTCCCAAAGCACGAGTATCGTAACCCAAGTGTTGCAAACGATCAAAGAAATAATTAACACCATTAGCCGAAGTGAGAATCAACCACTGAAATTGAGATAGATTAGCGATCGCCTGATCTAATTCTGCCCAACTCGAAGGAGGTGTAATAGCCAAGGCAGGCATTTCAATCACTGTTGCCCCTTGTTCTTCTAATAAACTGGTAAATTTACTTGATTGTTCGGCAGCACGAGTAACCAGAATAGTTTTATCTACCAGAGGGAAAGAAGATCTAGCTGTCTGAGAGTCTTGATTACTGAGTTTCACAACATCACCAATAACAATAACTGCGGGAGAAAGAGATACTCCTGTGGTTGTTTCTACTATATCGGTTAAAGTACCCCAAAAAACTTGTTGTTGCGGTCGTCCACAGTTACGAATTATCGCCATAGGCTGCTCAGGCGATCGCTCGTTGGCGATTAAATTCTTAATTATTAAGCTAAGAGAACGTCCTCCCATGAGAATTACTAAAGTATCTATCTTGGCTAAGACAGACCAATCTAATTGTTCTGGTTGATGCCCACTTACCACCACAAAACAACGGCTAAGATCTTTATCAGTTAAAGGAATTCCTGCTAGCAAAGGGGCAGCTAAGACTGAAGAGATGCCAGGAATCAATTCAAAATTACAGTTTGCTTGCTCAAGTACTGCTATTTCTTCATTGGCACGTCCAAAGATCAAGGGATCGCCACTTTTTAACCTAACTACCTGTTTCCCTTGAAGACAATATGCCACCAATAGCTGATTAATCTTTGCTTGAGGGGTGCTGGCTTGTCCACCACGCTTACCAACACAGAGTTTTAAACAGTCTTCTGGTACTAACTTGAGTAACGATTCCTCTACTAAGGCATCGTAAATCAACACGTCGGCAGTACTTAGTAATTGTTTACCTTTGATGGTTAAATACTCTTCCTTACCTATACCTGCACCAACTAAATAAACTTTACCTTTGTTTGACATTATTTAAGCTTTGATCTTTGGCGATCGCTATTAAATTAATTAAAGAACAAAATTATGAATATCGTTCCATAATCAATTAACCCTATTCATCTTGATCGCCTCTTCTTCTAGTCTCAGGTAGCTCGATAAATACTCTTTGGTTAGGTTTGATTCCTTCAAGAATTTGGATTTTATCTCCTAGATATAGCCCTACTTTCACTGGTTGAAATTGTGGTTGATTGTCTTCTCCAGGAATCATAACTCCTTGCTCACCATTTTCAGTAAAGATTGCCACCGTTGGCACAACTAGACTATCGCTTAATTTCTTACCCAGGAAAGTAACATCAACGTTCATTTTAGAACGCAATATATTTTGACCTGTAAGTAACTTTACTCGGACTTCAAAGGAAGTAACATTTTCTTCAATAATTGCTTCGGGAGCAATACGTTTGATTTCACCGAGAAATTCTCTTTCTGGATAGGCATCAGGCACAATTTTTACTTTTTGTCCTGGTTGTAGTTGACCTACATCCAATTCAGGAACTTCAGCAATCACTTCTAATCCTTGAGCCAAGGCTACAATTGAGTTGGCGGAAGCCGAAGCTGTATCAGAACCAGAAGTGCTGGGAGCAACGTAAGCTCCTTCTACAGCATATCTTTGGGTAATAATGCCATCAAAGGGAGCTTTGACAATACTATCGGCATATTTAATTTCTGATTGCTCAAAAGATGCTGTGGCTTTTTCTAAAGATGCTTCTAAAGCTGTAATTTCGTCACCTGCGGTTGCTTGTCTTTGTTCTAGAGCAATTTTCGCTTCGTTGATTTCTGCTTGAATTTGAGCAATTTCTGAGCCACTGGTGTTTTGTAGTTGCTCTAGTCTTTGACGTAGTTCATCAATACTGGATTGAGCAGCTTGATAATTATTATTGACTTCATCAAAGGTATCTTGAGTAATAGCTCCCTGTTGCAAGAGATATTGATTACGTCTCACTCGCTCCTGGGTTAATTTTAGTTGAGATTCGGCAGATTTAATTTGTGATTTGGCTTGTTCAATATCTTTGGGAATTCTGCTTTGGGCTTGATTTAATCTGGCTTGGGCTTGATTGAGTCTAGCTTCGGCTTGAGCAATTTCCGCATTGATTTTAGCTTGTCCTTCTCCAAAACCAGCACGACTTTGTTTTAGGTCAGCTTCTGCTTGTTCGGCTTGGGTAGCAAGTTCCGCATTCTCCATAATAGCTAGGGTTTGCCCTGCTTTAACGCGATCGCCTTGTTCTACTAGTAGTTTAACTAACCGACCAGGCTCTTTAGGGCTAACATTGACGCTTTTAATTGGTTCTATTCTGCCACTAGCTTCAATTTCTACATTTAAATCTTCTGCTTTTACAGGTACAGTTAGAGCATTAAGGTCTATTTGGGGTTTAGAGCTTTTAATAATTCTGTAGGTAGTAAACCCGATTAAAGTTAAAAAAAGTGCCACTAATCCTGTAATTACAACTGGATAGTGTTTGGATTTACGATTTATCGCTAGTTTCATTAGATAAGATAGATATATAATTATTATTTCTGAATCGAGAGGCTTTAGTTAACCATATAGTCATTGATTGGTTGACTTTTTGACGCTTTTCACAAGTCGTAGATGCACGGCTATCAACTGCAAGTTCTCAAATCTATGTTAACTTTATTTAACTTGAAACAGCTTGTGAATCGTGAATTAGTAAGATTTTTAGAAATCAATACCTATTTCTTGATAAAAGTATTGTCAACGTAGTTTATTGTGTTTTCGCCTGTACTCGACTACATCAAGAAAAAAACTTTTAACTTTATTTCAATCCTCGCTCTTGAGTGAAGAGATAATTATCAATGATTGAACAGTTTCATGTCGTTTAAGAATAACCTCTTACCTACAGAAATTATCCTGACTCCTGCTCGTCAATGTATTGGTAGACTCAATCTTGATCGCCGATTGCAACCAGGTAATTATATGGACTTTGAAGGCAAAACCTATGCTATTCTTGAACGCCATCATTTTTATCAATATCGCGTCGGTGGCTATCGATTTGACAAAGCTACCCTTCATGTTCAAGAATCTTCAAGACCCGAAGAAACTACTTTAATCGGCGATCTCTATGTAATTGGCAATGCTAACTGTCTTTTTAATGCTCGTTCAGAAATTATGCGTTGTGCTGTTAATCCTCAAGGACCTTGTGCAGGATGTCGTTACTTTGAATCGCTTGAGTAATTATTAAATTCTTAGTAATCTGGGTTGACTTTGAAGATTGATATTTTCTTGCTTAAGTAATTTGTTTTCGCACTGAAGTAATTGAATTTTTTGTTGGGCTTTTTTAAAGAGATTTTGACAGGCTTGTAGACTCTTATTATTGTGATCAATTTTTTGTCTGGCTGCCCGTTCTTGAATAAACTGAGCAATGAGCCATTTGTATTTTAATTTTAGTTCGTGGAGACCTTGATTTAATTCAGTTTGTAAGTTGTTAATCTGGCGATCGCATTCTTGTAATTGCTGATTTAATCTGGCAATTTCTTGGTTTTGCTGTTCGATTTTTGCTTTTTTTTGTTTAAGTAGATTTTCGGCTTGGATGGCTGCTAATTGTCCCCGACATTCGCTTTTAATCGTTGTTATTTCGTGTTTTTGCTCAGTGATAATTTGTTTTAGTTGTTTGATTTCTGTTTCTTGCTGTTCGGCAGTAAGTTGTTTTTGTTCAATCAAATTTTTATAACTATCTTGTATCCATTCATGCTGTTTTTTAAAAGCTCTTCTGGTTGCTTCGTATTTAATGGTGTTTAGAACTGCTTCTTTTAAATAACCATCGTGTTCGTTTTTGATTTTACTTAACAGCGAATCATAATTAGTTGCCAAATGACGCAATTCATCGCAACTCGCATGAATATAATTAACTAAATTACCATTTCTATTATCCACTATGTAAGCACTATAACCTTCTCCTTTGGGAGAAAAACAAATAATTTGATCTTTCCAATTTTGAATAATTTCTTGTAAACTACCTCTAGTTCTAGTTAAAGTCATAATATTTATTGTCTTATTAATTGATAGGGCTATATTTAAGTAATTGGCTGAGGTTATGTTGTCCTAAATATTGTTCTAGCCAAGCTCTTTTTAATAAATCTAGAGTTGAAGGCGATCGCGCTAAGGTATATTCCCACTGCGCTCCTTTCCACCAGCTAATATAACTTGCTAAATCAGCATAAGCTTCTTCTACGGCTGTCTCACCAGTTAATTGGTAATATGTTTGCTGTTGGATCGCAATAATAAGTGCTGTAATATTTTGTTTAAATTTTTCAAAGTCTTGAGCATTTTTAGTAAGATTATCAATAAAATATACGCATTTTGACCACGAACTTTTAGTTCTAAAATCGTATTGCTGATCTTTAAAAATAGGAAAAGCTAATTTCATTTCTTGCAAATTATTAACCTGACCTAAATTATAAGCTTTGGCTTTAATTACTTTTAAAGGAAATTTTTCAGGAGAACTATAAATTTCTAGAGGCATTATTAACTCTAAATATTCATGGTTTCTAATAGCAGTCAATCTTGTTAATTCCCTTGGTGATAATCCCAATTGTAAACAACGTTGATACTCTGCTATTAAAACTGATTTTCGAGCATTTAATTGAAATTCAACCAATCCTGCTCCTTGATATGGCTTTAATCTTTGTTGTAAATCTACATATCTCATTCGTTTTTATCCTCTTAACTTATAGTGATAAGAAGTTACCAATTACATCGCCATAGTTTAATAGTTTGATCGGCACTACCGCTAATTAAAGTTTGATTATCAGGCGCGATCGCTATAGTATTAATTTTGGCAGCATGGGCTTTAATACTAGCTATTTCTTTACCTGTCGTCAGTTTCCAGATTTTGATGGTTTGATCCCAACTACTACTAATCAAAGTTTGACCATCATGACTAAAAATAACTGTAGATACTCGATCCAGATGCCCTTCTAGGGTATAAATTACTTGACCTGTAGTTATATCCCACAACTTAATTTGGCAATTAAAACCGCCTGTAGCCAACAGGTTACCATCGTGACTAAAAGCTAAAGATAATACTCCCGAATCGTTGTTAATTGAGCGAATTACCTGTCCAGTTTTAGTTTGTCTAATTCTTATTTGTGGCTCTAAACCACCACTACAAAATAATTGTCCATCAGGACTAACAGCTAAACAAGTTACAGGAGCAGTAAAAGCCAGATTATTAATTTCTCTAGCTCGATTTATATCCCAGATTTTAAGACAATTATCTGCACCATAACTAAATAAAGTTTGATTATCAGGACTAATAGCAAGAGCAGAAACTTTACTGAGATAACCATTAAAATTTCCGCCTAAAGTTCGGATAATTTTTTTTTCTTTTAAATCCCAAAAGCGAATAGTTTTATCTTGGCTACCACTGATTAAAGTTTGACCAGTATGACTCATAGTTAAACAAGTAACTGGAGCAGTATGACCACGAAGATTGGTAATTATTTGACCTGTATTTAATTCCCAAAGTTTAATATCTGTCTCATAATTAAGGCTAGCAAATATTGGACTGGTTTTACTAACAGCCAAACATCTAACAGGTTGGTGATCAATTAAAATATTACGCCAGCACTGAATAAAAATATTGGCTTTAGCTGTAGCAGTAAATTGTTGTTGCTGTTGGTCATAGGCTTGAGGTGTGTATTTTGTACTACGAGATTTTTGGGTCTTATTTCTGACTTTAATTTGATGAACTTTTCTAAATTCCGCATCCGCTCGATATTCATAACCCAATTTAGATAAAATAAAACCTCGATACTGATAAGCTTCTATAAAATCAGCATTTAATTTAATAGCTTGAGCTAAACTTGTCAAAGCATCATCATATTTTTTTTGCTCGGCATAAGTTACTCCCTGTTGATAAAAAAATTCGTGGGTAAATTGCTGCTTAGCTATTGATGCTTGAAAATAATTAATATCTAACTCAACGATGTTATTACTAATATCTTCTTGATAAGCTTTAATAATTGCATAAGCCTCGTTAATCTTCTTGATTTCTATTTCAGCTTTAGCTTTTAGCAAAGGATTATGAGTATAACGATCTGGATGCCAAATTTTCGCCAAATTACGGTAAGCTTTTTTAGTTGCTTCTGGAGATGCCGTATGTTTAATTCCCAGGATTGCATAAGATTGGGAGATATTATTCATATTTCATATTTCAGATTTTGGTTATGATAGTTTTAAGCTTTAAATGCCGTATTGACTGAGCATAATCGGGATTTTAATTTCTAGCTGCGATCGTGTAGTGTATTGCTAGGTAATCTAAATCATAAAGAATTTGCCAATTAAAATAATAAGAAGTGAGCAATTTTTTTGATTAATTATTAAAATTGCGATCGCTTCTGTTGCCGTAAGCATCGCCAAGCAAAAAATTTGGCAGCAAAAATTGTTTCAGTTATTAATTGCTCCCTGAGCCACTATCGCCCCAAATTTTAATATGATTTATTTGGTGGCATAGAAAATTATAGAAATTATGATGATTTGTGTTTCTATATTTATTGAAAATTAGTTAACTCCCCAGGTAGGATTTGAACCTACGACCAATCGATTAACAGTCGACCGCTCTGCCACTGAGCTACTGAGGATTGCTTTAACAGCCATAAATAATAATAGCGAATGCTTCAATAATTGGCAAGTCTTTTAAACAAAGAAATTTTAAGTCTACCGATTTGCTACAGGTTAAGGATATCCTAGAAATAAATTAAAAGAATCAAGCTTCGGCAACAGTATTTTCTCCTGATGCTAGTCAATCGCTATCAAACCGTTTATCTGTCGTTTATTTCTACAGATCTGCCTATTTGGAATGTTATTGAAGCAACTGCTTCTCTCTATCAAAAAGATCAAGAGAGGTTTCATTTGTTGCTTAACCAGCAAAACTTACCTCGTTCCATCTCTCCTGGTATAGAGAATCATCAATCTGAGCAAGGATTATTTTGGCTGGATATCTCTCCTTATCGAGTGATCATGACTATGCAGAGTAATAGCAGATTGAGCTATCGGCATTTTTGGGAGAGGGGAGTATACGGTATAAGTCGTTATTGTCTCAACACTACTCCTGATCAACCAAGTCAATCGATACGGTTGCGTAATTTTACTCGCTATCTGAAGGTAGAGAATGCTCCTTGGCTACAAAATTTAAGAATCGAGTACGAAATATGGTCAGAAAAGCTACAATTAGGTTCTTATATTCTCAATTTGGATCTTGAATAAAGATCATAGCTTTATATCAATCAATTAAGTAGTAAAATTACTCCTAATTCAAAAATGCCTGATGTTCAACAACTAATTGATGCCGTAAACAAAGCTGACTCTGCCGATTTACTCTTAGAAACTGTAGAAAAGTTAGCCGAAGCTAATGAGCAAGATGCTATTCCCACTTTAGTCGAAGTGTTAGGTTTTAATAATCCTGGGGCAGCAGTAGCAGCAGTTGATGGTTTAATTAGGATCGGAGAACCAGTTGTACCTTATCTACTAGCAAATTTAGATGGTTACAATTATGGTGCTAGAGCCTGGGCAACGAGAGTTTTTGCTGGTATTGGTGATCCTTCCGCATTAGATTTATTACTAAAAGCAGCAGTAGCCGATTTTTCTCAAAGTGTGCGTCGTGCAGCAGCTAAAGGTTTGGGTAGTATTATTTGGTCAAAATTACCCACTGAAGAAGTTATTCCCGCTCAACAAAAAGTATTAAAAGCTCTATTACTCGCTACGGAAGATGGAGAATGGGTAGTGCGCTATGCTGCGGTAGTCGGTCTAGAGTCTTTAGCTCAGACTTTGGCAACCAATCAGCCTGAATTACTATCAGATATTGCAATTAAGTTTCAAGAATTAATTGATAATGAATCTGAAACTGTCGTTCGCGCTCGTATTGAATACGCGCTGCAAAAATTTTGATTGAAATTAATTTTGATACTAAACTCTGTTTAGAAACACTATAGTACTAAGTGCCTCAACAAAACTCATTTTAACCGAAATGTCGGGCAGAATTCCCTCATGTTCTATAACTTAGGGATGAATGCCCGACCAATAAACAAACTGCGTAGCATCTGCTTATTCTTTTCCCCCTGACTGATTATCTAAAATTTATTCTATCGACTGAATCAATAAACTCATTAAATCATGTATGGCACTTAGAAGATATACATTTCGACTCTATCCAAACAGCACTCAAGAGAGAAAGTTGTTTGAGGCTCGTCGTTTGCATGGATATCTTTATAATGCCTGTATTGCTCATCGTCGTTTTGAATGGAGATTAGTGAAAGGAAGACCAAGATAACGGCGACGACAGATGGCTTTAATTTTTTAGGTTGGCACTTTTTGGTGCAGAAAAACGGAAAATTCAGAAGTCGTCCCTCAGAGGAAAACTATAAAGCATTCCGCAAGAAGGTCAAAAACATCATCAATAACTCTAATTATGGTGCGATGGTTAAAGCTAAGAAATTAGCCCCCATTGTTAGAGGTTGGAGGAATTACCACCGCTTCTGTAAGATGAATGGAGCTAGAAATAGCCTCTACTTCATACAAAACAGATCGTTTAAGGTATTCAACAGGGAAGAAAAACAAGACCGCCATAAGAGCAAAAAGCTACTAAACCAGGCGTTCCCAACAGTCCCCTACTCCGAACACAAATTCGTAAACGTCAAAGGAGACAAATCCCCGTCATAAGGGGATATAACATACTGGAGCAAGCGAAACAGCAAGCTCTATGACGGATACACCTCTAAAGCCTTAAAACGGCAAAACCATTCATGTGTAGCTTGTGAACTCAAATTCACCAGCGAAGAAAAAGTACATCTACACCATGTAGATGGAAACTATGATAATTGGAAGTGGGACAACCTTGTAGCAATACATGAATCCTGTCATGATTATCTACACATAAGCAAAAGCTAAGGCTAAGAGTTTCGGAAGCCGAGTGCGGTGAAAATCGCACGCTCGGATTTCAAAGAGAGGTGCGGAGGCGCGAGTCTCCCATCGACTCTACCTACTGATGGTAAACATGGCACAGTTACGCTCAATGATTTGGGAATTACCTTGAAAATGAGAGGACAAGCTAAATCATGGCAAGCTCCTACAACCTTAACTGTCGTTTATAAACCTAGTCGAAGACAGTGGTTTGCCAGTTTTACTTATAACGGTTCATGCAACCGAATAAAGTTGAACTCCAGCGGTATTAACATTTTTTAGTAATGAGACTATACTTTTGCCTGATACTGGTTCAATCCAGTCTGATGCAATTTCTGCTAAAGGTACTAGTACAAAAGCTCGTTCTGTCATTCGAGGATGAGGAATAGTCAAATAAGGTAAATTTACAATCAGATTATCATAAAGCAATAAATCTAAATCTAGAGTTCTTGATTGTAGTTTTCCTTTGTTTACTCTGCCAAATTGAATCTCAGTGGCTTGAAGAATAGCTAACAATTCTTCGGGAGTTTGGTCTACAGATAATAAAGCGCAACCATTGAGATAATCTGGCTGAGGTGTAGGTGTGCCAACAGGTTTAGTTTGATACCAACTAGAGGTATTGTGCAGAGTAATACCAGGAATTTGCTGGAGTACAGTTAAAGAATTTTCGAGAATATCGAGAGAGTTTCCCAGGTTACTACCTAGAGCGATCGCACATTCTACCATGATTAATTCTTAACCTCATCTCATCGATTAGGGAGAAACGCTATACAATTTAAGTCTTATCAGCAGTATAGTCTGGTTTATGGTCATGGATAACGATTTAATTCCTTTTCTTGTAGGAGTCAGCTTACTAATTATTTACTTAGTTTTTTCCGCAGTCACAGAAATGGGAACCAAACTGCCTTGGAAAAAATAATAAAAACCACATTTAACAATAACAATGCTAGAAACTATATTTGAACCATTACAGTACGCATTTATGCAGCGATCGCTGATTGTTGCCATTACTGTCGGGGTGATTTGCGCGGTGGTGGGTAGTTATTTGATGGTGCAGAGATTGGCATTATTAGGAGATGCTATTAGTCATTCTGTCTTACCAGGACTGGCGATCGCCTATTTAATCGGCGCAAATATCTTTGTGGGAGCTTTTATTGCAGGAATTATCAGCACTATTTTGATCAACTTGATTACTACCAGATCAAATATCAAAGAAGATACGGCAATGGGGATTGTCTTCTCAGCATTTTTTGCTTTGGGCATTACTTTAATTACCGTAGTCCAAAAAGATAATAAAATCGACCTAAATCACTTTTTATTCGGCAATATTTTGGCGGTAGATGGTAGCGAAGTTAGAGATACATTAATTATTGCTGCTATTATTCTTACCGTAGTAATTTTATTTTACAAAGAACTATTATTTTATACTTTTGACAAATTAGGAGCGCAAGCTGTAGGTTTACCAGTCGCCTTATTAGATTTAGGTTTAATGATTTTAATTGGCTTGACTATTGTGGCAAGTCTTAAAGCGGTTGGGGTAATTTTAGTGTTATCGTTGTTGATTACTCCTGCTGCTACAGCCTACTTATTAGTCAATCGTCTACATCAGGTAATGCTTCTGGGGGTGGCAATTGGTGTGACATCTAGCATTGCGGGAATGTATCTGAGCTATTACTATAACCTGCCTTCTGGTGCTGCGATCGTTTTGGTTGCCTCTGGTATTTTTGTTTTAGCTCTGCTATTTAGCCCGAGTCAGGGACTATTAACCAATCCCAATTTTAACTGGGGAGATTCGGCTATTTTGAGAGAGTTAAAAAGTTTAAGTTCACAGCGAAACCGACGTTAATTTTATTTATTTAAACAATAAGCATTAATTTCTTTAATCAAACCTTGCTGCATTTCCCCTGCTGTTTCGGCATCAATACGAGCAGCTTTGAGAGCCTCAATATTTTTGTTTTCTCTAGCTTGTACTGCATCATAAGTGGCTTGGGAATAAATACGATAAACAGTAACTAATTGATTTTGATACCCTATTAATTCGCTGTCATTAATGTGCAAAGCTTCAATTTGATCGGCAGCTTGATTAAGCATACTGGCAACTTCTAACCAGCTTTTCATTACCGTTAGCTGTTCTTTATTGGTATAGCTAACATTTTTACTATTTTCCTTGACACCACGGGCAATACGAAAAATTTGTTCGCATTGAGTAAAGCGATTTTCTCCACAACTAGAAATTAATAAACTCAGTACAATTCCCATCAAGACAAACTTGTGAGGGTTTTTGTCTTTCTTTAACAACTGATTACCTTGTCTCCCAACCAACATTTTAAGTACCTAAGCAGAATTAATTGCATTTTGTAGAAAAAAATAGAGAAGTCAGGAGTCAAGACTCAGGAGTCAGAATATCTCTCTATTAGCTGCCTGATACTGGTTAAATATGTAAATAATTTGTAATTTTGCCTGACTGTATTTACTATAATTAATTATTCCTCATTCTGCTCCATATTCCTGTTGATGCCACTGCCAAGCATCACTAATAATTTAATAATTTGCTTGAGATTAACACACTATAGTCTGTTTAGATGACACTTACTCCAACTTCTAAGCTAACTTAACCTAATTTAACAACTGAAACTAATATAAGCGACTAACGGCATAATCAGTTAATTCATGTAGAGCGTCCTTAGAGTTTGAAGCAGTAAGACAACTTAAACTTTGTGCAGCTTTGCGAGCAAGGTCTTTGGCAAGCTCACGAGCCTGTTCAATTCCGTCACTGTTGTTAATTAATTCTAAGGCTTTATTAAGATCTTCTGGCTCAGAAAATTTTCTCTCGATTAGTACTTCTAAATAAGGCTCTTGTTTGAGAGCATAAAATACAGGGGAAGTCAACTTACCACTAGCTAAATCTAATCCTGCTGGTTTACCCAATACTTCGGTTGAACCAGTAAAGTCGAGAATGTCATCAACAATTTGAAAAGCTAAACCCAAATTACGACCATAGCTATAAAGATTTTCTGCTACATCGTTATCAGTATCGCTTAATACGGCAGCAGCTTTGGCACTATTTGCCATTAAGGAAGCGGTTTTATAGTAAGTCTTATCTAAATAAGAATCGATCGAAGCATCGATATCAAAACGATTTATACTTTGTATAATTTCTCCTTCAGCAAAATCTCTGATCACTTCCGAGAGGAGCTTAACCACTTGTAAATTATCAAGATTGGCTAAATACCACGATGATTGAGCAAAAAGGAAATCCCCTGCTAACACAGCAATTTTATCGCCAAACAGACTATTAACTGTTTCGACATTACGACGTAAATCAGCTTCGTCTACTACATCATCATGTACCAAGCTAGCAGTGTGAATCATTTCGGTGATTTCTGCTAAACGCCGATGACGATGAGTTAATCCGTGGTTGGACATGGTTGCCCGAGAAACTAACAGAACAATTGCTGGTCGAATGCGTTTACCTCCAGCCTCAAACAAGTGTTCGGCAGCAGCCCCCAAAATTGGATGACGCGCACTAATAAGTTGTTTGAGATTATCTGTTAGAATTTGCAGATCATTTTCAACGGGTGCTAATAAAGAGGTAGTGAAAGATGTCATTGTGAAGCCAATTCTGGCAATTAATTTATTTAAGAAACTTTACATATTATTGTACTTATTTTAAGGGAAGCTAACCCAATAACCAACTATTAACTCCTTAACTATTTTAAAAATATTCTCAAACTCAGTGATGCTCATCGCTTGATCAGTATTGATGATGGAAATATTATGTTATTCTAGATTATAAGATTTTGAAAAAAATTAGCGGTATCCAAGACGATACCACGGGATGGTTACAGAAAAATTCAGGATTCTAGCAGCAATTACCTGCGGTTCAATTAGCAGGCGTAAAGCTAATTTCTAGAAAACTATTTTCTGTAGTTGATATAGGAAGAAATTCTTCCTTATATGTCTTGGTATTGCTAGCAAACTTCAATTACACAGCCATACAGTGGTTGAAAGTTCTCTAGCCTGCTCAATTTTAGAGAAATAAAGCTAAATATCAAGAATCTGTATTCTTGTGTATCTAAAAAAAATAATAGAAAAGCTAATAGTTTTGTTGTCGATTATGAAAATCCGAAATGATTGAAATAATCAGGCAAAATCAAAGCTTGCTTCAGGTGTGAGGATTTAAGTCTATAAAATGACATCTATGTTACTGGGCTTGATGTCTGGTAGTTTTGGCTGCCAGTTCATCATTTAGATTTCCTAAAATATTCCTAGTGGGTGAGTATTAACTGAAATCAAAATCAATTCAACCCATCTCGCGTTTAGACCAGCCGATGAATTCTGCTAACTCGTCCATTTTTATTTTATTTTCTGCTGTCGTTTATCTTCTGGGCATCTACGGTTTACTTAAAATAGCCGAAATGCAAAAACCAGGAGATACTATTATGAGTAACAACTCTAAAAATATCAGCGATCAAATCAAAACTCCATAAAATTCTTAGAGATTAAGCAAGATAAGCTTCTAATCAACAGGATTGAGAGCCATCATTTCTAGCGATGATGATGGTTCTTTGATGGGGATTTGTGTAACCTGCGGGTAATATCCAAGCCATTGCTGAGATAAACTAGCAAATTGTTGGGGAGAACCGCTAACATAAAAGCGAGTTGGTATAGGAAAGCGATTATTGCGCAATCCTAACAACGATAATTCTTTAGCTGCTGCTACAACAATATGTTCTGCTGGATCAATAATCTTTACAGAATTTGGTAAAAGATTGCGAATAGTCTTATCGAGGTGTCTGTAGTGAGTACAGCCATAGATCAAAGTATCAATATTGTTTCTAAGCAGTGGAGCTAAATATTCTTGTGCTACTTGTTGAGTATAGTCTGTATATAGTAAATTTTGTTCAATTAGATGGACAAATTCAGGGCAAGGAATTTCCCAGACTTGAGTTTGGGGATTAATTTCTTGTATTGCCTGACGATAAGCATGACTTTTGGCAGTGGCGGGAGTGGCAATTACACCAATGCGTTGACCATATTGGACGGCTGCTTTAGCTCCTGAGAGAATAACTCCCAAAATAGGAATATCATATTCTTTTCTGACGATTTCTAGTGCTAGAGCGGAACAAGTATTACAAGCCATAATTACCATTTTTACTTCTTGGCTGCACATCCAGTCTAAGATCTCGCGCACAAATTGGAGCAGTTCTTCTGGCGATCGCGTTCCGTAGGGAAAACGAGCCGAATCAGCAAAATAGAGCAAAGATTCCGTGGGCATCTGACGATACATTTCCCTCAATACTGTTAATCCGCCTACTCCGCTATCAAACAAGCCAATGCGCCAACTTGAATGTTTCATTTTGAATTTTGAATTTGAGATAGTTATAATTTTGGTGATCTCATAACTAATGCTGAGATTCAGCTATCCAATCTCAGTATTTATACTTAGAGATTGTTCTGTTTAATATACTCGATTATTCCCCGCGCGATCGCTTCTGCCATCTGCCGACGATGATCGGGATCTTTAAGTCGAGAAGCATCTTCTTCCCCAGTTAAAAATCCTACTTCCACTAACACAGCAGGCATAGTTGAATGTCTAAGCACAAAAAATCTAGCTCGGCGAATACCCCGATCATCAATGTTAACTCCATTAAGAACACTCCAGTGAATGATTTCCGCTAGACGACGACCACTTTGGTAGTAGTAAGTCTCTAGACCATTAACATCAGGACGACTGAGATTGATGGCATTAGCATGAATACTGACAAATAAGTCCGCATTCAAATCATTTGCCATATCAGTTCGACCTTCAAGACTAATAAAGGTATCAGTATCTCTGGTCATAATAATCTCAATTCCCTGTTTTCTTAAAATTTCAGCAACATCTAAAGAAATAGGTAGAATTACATCTTTTTCTTGAACACCACCAATACCAACCGTGCCAGGGTCATGTCCACCGTGTCCTGGATCAATAACAATTCTGGGACGATCTTCAGCAGGAAAGCTAGCAGGAGTTACTGGCATTGGGCTACTTTTAGGAAGCTTATCAAAGCCTGGAGGTAATAATGGTACGTCACTTTCTGGTGGAGGAGCAACACCGACTTCAATCGGTAAAGCGATCGCCTGGTCTTCTGTACTCAGCTGTCCCAAACGGTATCTTAAGCGAGTTGCAACCTCTAAAACTACTCTAGAATTTTCTTGACGTACTTTTAGTTCAGAGATGGGACTACCAACTTTTAATTCTGGACCTCGAAAATTGGCTGCTAGTTTGGCATTATTAATAATTACCTGATAAATACCATTGCTGCTTCTGGAAGTCACCGCCGATAATTGCTCATCAGCATGAACTAAGAGATTAGTATCGTCATCGGTTAATTCAATTTCATCAATTAAACTGAGATCGCTGCTGATTTTTGACTGTCCTAATGATTCTGTAATGGGCAAGGATTCAGACAACGAAGTTTCAGGACTGGAAGTATCGATATCTGAAGTTGGTAGTTCACCTTTCGGGAGTAATAATAAACCGTTAATGCGACTAAAAGTAGCCAACCAGTCAGGACTATTTTCAATCACCTCTAGACTCATGACTGCTTCAGAATCATCAACTTGCTCAAATTCAATTGTCGAAACACCGTATTGATTAACTGCTACGGTCTGAGAATCTAAATCAGAGGGGAGAGTAACACCGTCGAGAAAAAACTTAATGCGATCGCCATCTCTTTCAGAATCAATTTTAATTTGACGGTTGCCATCAATAGCAATAAAAAAGCCATTTTTGGTGGCTGTAATATGAGGGGAATCAACACTAGAAATATTAGTTTCTTCGCTTTCCGTTTCTTCTACTTCTGTTGAGTCTATATTAGAGGCAGTAGTTTCCGAGTCACTTGAGTCGGTTTCTGTATCTTTTGCTTCTGCTGTTGCTAATCCTGGTAAAGTATCAGCAATATCTACTTCAGGAACATCTAGTTTAACTACTTCTTCCTCATCATCATCGCTGGCGGGAGAAAAGCGATCAACTTTGGTATCTGGTATTTTTACAGTCCACTCCGTACCTGAATCTTCTTCAAATTCAATTTCATCAGAGTCAACGGTATAGCCTGGGGCAAATTCCACCACAATTCGCGAAGTATCTGGCTCTGATTGTCCAATCCGAAAACCTCTGACAGTTCCATTGTAGCTTTCTTTGACGGTTTCTCTGTCTAAGCTTGTTCCTGGTAAATCAATCACCAGACGAGTTGGATTACTGAGTAACTCTGCTTCAGGCTGTACTCCCTCATCGGTCACAAAAACCAAATTATTATCTTGTTCTTCAAATTCCCAAGAAATGATTTTTCCTGCCTGAGCGGGAGAACAAAACAGAAAAACACCTAGAGAACCTGATAATAGCCAGTGAAATCTCACAATTATTGCTCCTCACAAACATTTAGGTAACTGATCCTTTGTATACGGCTAGCCAAGACTCCCTTTTGCAATACCAATACAAGCACCAATAAAGACCTCGTACCGAATTAAGCTGCTGGAGTAAGAGTAGTGCTGACCTTAAAATATTTTCAGCCAATCCCATTAGAACTATATAATACCCATTCTTGAAGTTTGATCTATCGAGACGTAAATAAAAGCGATTAGGTTTCATAAAGTACTTCTTTTAGGTTAATTACCAGGTAACTTTTAGATGTTTGTTTATTGGCTTCGCCTAAATTATGTTGCTATTCCTCAACTTTGTCCACTGATTGACTAATGGCTTCTGTCTCTTCTGTCTCTTTAAACACCAAGCGTAATAAAGGAGGAGCAATGAAAGTAGTTGAAATTACCATGACAATAATCGCTGCTTCTGTCGCCTCGGATAAAGCTCCACTGGCAGAACCAACACCAGCAAAGACTAAGCCTACTTCTCCTCTGGGAATCATCCCCACACCAATTGCTAGTTTATTGAGATTGGGATTGCCAAAAACGGTAAATCCCGTAATTACTTTCCCCAGGATAGCAACCAAAATTAAAAATGTGGCAATAATTAATCCTTCACGATTAGTAGGTATAGTGGGATTTAGTACACTTATATCAGTTTTAGCTCCGACACAGACAAAAAATATAGGTACAAAAAAGTCAGCTAGAGGAATTATTTGTTCTTCTAATTCTTTGCGTTTTTCAGTTTCAGCTAAAATCAATCCCGCAGCAAACGCCCCCAGAATTGCTTCTAGATGAATAGCGGTAGCAATATAAGACAGAGCAAAAGCAAAGATTAAGCCAGTGATCAATACTTGACCACGAGTTTTCATTTCCTTGACTAATCCTACAAACCAAGGACTAATCAATCGACCAAGTAAAATTGAGCCGATTAAAAATACCGCAGCACTAATTACTAGATAAATAATATTACTTACCTGAATTTCACCAGTTTTGACCAAACTAGCAACTACTGCTAAAACGACAATCCCTAAAATATCATCTAATACGGCTGCACCAATAATAATTTGACCCTCTTCGGAACTTAGTTGTCCTAATTCCGCTAAAACTTTAGCAGTAATCCCAATACTCGTAGCGGTTAAAGCAGCACCAGCAAAAATTGCTGGAATTACAGGACTATGAAAAATATAAATTAACCCCAATGTACCCGAAACAAAAGGAGCAATTACGCCCACAACTGCAACCACAGCAGCAAGCGGGCCAACACGGATTAATTCTTTGAGGTCAGATTCTAAACCAATCTCAAATAAGAGTATAATTACGCCTAATTCTGACAATAAACTAATTACTTCACTTTGAGTAGCAAACACCGATGGTGCTGATTCTGGAGATAAGCCAGCAGTGCTTTGCAATAAGCTAATAATTAGAGAGTCTTCGGCTAAACTACCACCTTCAGGAAATACCAAAAGACGAAACGCGGAAACACCTATTAATACCCCACCCACTAATTCTCCTAATACTGGTGGTAAATTGATGCGAGAGCAAATTTCACCTCCGAGTTTGCTGGCAAAATAAATGACAACCAAACTCAGTAAAACTCCTGCTAAAACTAGAGTTCCGTCTTCTGATGATGATTCTGTCGTAGTTTCCGTCGCAGCAGCCAAAAAAGGGGAATCTGTTAGGCAATTCCAAGTCAATGTGTAAAAATTATCGGTCATATTCTCGGCTCAAAAAATTTTCTCTAATTTATTAGCTTATCGTTATCTTTCTCGATAGTAATGTTCACTCAGATTATTTTTCATCCTTTATCCCTTATCCCTCATTGCTTCTAAACGCTGTCGGTAATGCTACTAAAGTGAAAATTCTCAACTTTACATCCAGGAATGACACTACCACCACAGCGTTGAGCTTGACTAACAGCCACTACATTCTTGAGCATTGTGGGTAAACATTGGTTAAAGCGCAGGTTTTTAATTGGGTGAACAAGCTTGCCATTTTCAATTAAAAAAGTACCATCTCTAGTCATACCTGTAACTTCTAAAGTTTTGGGGTTAACAAAACGGACATACCAAGCCCGACTGACTAAAATGCCTTGTTCAGTACTAGCAATTAAATCAGCAACAGTTTGGTCTGAACCTGTCATGACAATGGGATACATTGAACCTGTAGGCTTGGTATTTTGCTCTTTTGCCCAATAACGACTGTAGGCAAGAGTTTGAGGAATACCGTCTTTGATAATATCGAGGTTATCGTTACTTAAACCATCACTAAAAAATCTACCTGCTTGTAACAGAGGATGGGCTGCATAACGTTGAACTTCAATAATCGGGCTAAATAACTGTTCCCCAAGTTTATTACCCACAGGCTGTCCTGTATCATCACTACGGGACATAAAAGAACGTCCTTCATCGGCTGCACGGGCATCTAAATTCCAGATCACCCAAGGCAGTAAACTTGCCATAGCATTAGGTTCAAAGATCACTGTGTAGTCACCTGGTTCAATCCCTTGCGGATTACGAGAAGCGATCGCTCTTTCGATCACCTTGATTGTCAACTCCAAAATCGGCAACTGGTTTATACTCCAAGCTGTGCATTGATTCCAACTAGAACCATTCTCAACACGGGCAGTAAAACTAAAATCCGCTTCGGTAGTGCGATCGCAACTCCGTAAACCAGCGGAATTACCAATGGCATTAAGAGATACTTTTGTACTGAGTGTACCTGAACCGTTTACCCCTGATTTTTTACAGAGAGAACACACTTGTTGAATAATTTCGCCTTTTTTAAGAGGCGATAAACTAGCGGTGGCTTGATCAAAAGCTGGCAAACGTTCAGCATAAGTTTGTGGCGGTAATAATTCTACCCATTCAGGATCTTCGGGGGCAACACGAGCTAAATCTTCAGCACGACGTAAAGTTTGAATAATTGCTTCTGGAGCTAATTCTGTAGTCGAGGCAGAAGCACTACGCCGACCAAAATAGCTAGTAACTGTCAAACTAAAAGTATGCTTACGAATATTTTGACTAATTTGATTTTCGGAAAAACGACTCAGGGCAGTTTCGCTGTTACTAAGACTGACAAAAATCCCTTCCGCTTGCGATTGAGCGATCGCTAGTTCAATTAAACTGAGGGCTTCTGTTGGGGAAATCAGAGTGTTGAGAGGAGCTAAAGTCATCTTCAATTAACAATTAACGTTGAGTGAGCTAGAAGCTTTGACCGTTAAAGCCTAAACTTAAAGATAAAGTTATATAGTAGCAACCTGGTAATGATAGTATTTATTTTTGGTGACTTAGGATAAAAATCGTTATGGCTGAAACTTTAATGTTTAACGCTTTGAGAGAAGCGACTGACGAAGAAATGGCGAGGGATAAAACTGTCTTCGTCTTGGGTGAAGATGTCGGGCATTATGGTGGTTCTTATAAAGTCACCAAAGACCTCTATCAAAAGTATGGGGATTTGCGTTTATTAGATACTCCTATTGCTGAAAATAGCTTTTGTGGTCTGGCGGTTGGTGCAGCTATGACTGGCTTACGTCCAATTATTGAAGGGATGAATATGGGCTTTCTGCTCTTGGCATTTAACCAAATTGCCAACAATGCAGGAATGCTCCGCTATACTTCTGGTGGTAATTTCAAAATTCCAATGGTAATCAGAGGCCCTGGGGGTGTAGGTAGGCAATTGGGGGCAGAACACTCCCAAAGATTAGAAGCTTATTTTCATGCTGTACCTGGATTAAAAATTGTCGCTTGTTCTACGGCTTATAACGCCAAAGGCTTGCTGAAAGCAGCTATTCGCGATGAGAACCCTGTGCTGTTTTTTGAACACGTTTTACTTTACAACCTGAAGGAAGATTTACCAGCAGATGAGTATGTCTTACCGTTAGATAAGGCAGAAATGATACGCAAAGGCAAAGATGTCACAATCTTGACTTATTCACGGATGCGCCATCACTGTATTCAAGCATTAAAAACCATTAAACAACAAGGTTACGATCCTGAAATTATTGATCTAATTTCCCTTAAGCCTTTTGACATGGAAACTATTAGTGAGTCAGTGCGTAAAACTCATAAGGTAATCATTGTCGAAGAATGTATGAAAACTGGTGGTATTGGTGCAGAATTAGTGGCATTAATTAACGAACAACTATTTGATGAACTAGATGCACCTGTCTTGCGTTTATCTTCTCAAGATATTCCTACTCCCTATAACGGTGGATTAGAAAGATTAACGATTGTACAACCAGAACAAATTGCCGAAGCTGTACAGAAAATGATGACAGACAAGATTTAAAAGATGAGGGATGAGGGATGAGGGATACTTTATTTTATCCTTTATCCTTTATCCTTTATCGTTTATCCTTTACTGCTAGTCTAATTCCCGTCTCCCTTCTAAAGCCCTAGCGAGAGTTACTTCGTCAGCATATTCTAAATCTCCCCCCATAGGTAGCCCAAAAGCAATTCGGGTTACTTTGGTAAAGGGTTTGAGTAGCCCGTTAATATACAGAGTAGTGGTTTCGCCCTCAACACTGGGATTAATAGCCAAAATAATTTCTTTAATTTGGTTTTTGGTAACTCGACGAACTAAAGCCTCAATATTGAGTTGTTCTGGCCCAATACCATCCATCGGCGAAATTACTCCACCTAAAACATGATACAAACCGCCGTATTCTCTAGTTTTTTCGAGGGCAATAACATCGCGAGAATCAGCAACTACACAGACTGTAGAGCGATCGCGATTTTGATTGCTACAAATAGAACAAATAGGTTCAGCCGAAAGGTGAAAACAGACCTTACAGAAACCAACTTTTTGTTTAGCTGCTATTAGAGCCTCAGCTAGAGCCTGAACTTCTTTTTCTGGACGTTTGATGAGGTGTAGGGCTAATCTCTGGGCGGTTTTAGGTCCTACTCCAGGTAAAAGCTGTAATTGCTCAATTAAACGAGCTAAAGGAGGCGTATAAATGGCTTGCTCCTCACAATCTTTTGATGTTTAAGAGAATTTATTATATCAAAATTCCCTATTCCTTGACTCAACCTATCAATTTGATTTTATACAATTACTTAATTATTTTGTTCGTAATGACGATGCATACGATGTTCATCAAAAATACTATTTAAATAAATACGGCTACAAATATCATAATTTTGTTGTTCTAAGCCATTTTCTGGACTCCAATTTTGCATCATAAATAGAGATAAGGAAGCATTTAACACTCGGTTTAAATCCCAATAGGGATGACAGTCTAAATATTTGAGTAGTGATTTATGTAATTCACTATTAATTTCTGCTTCCACACTAATACAATATTCTTGTTTCATTTTATTAATAAACAAATTTTCTAGGGCTACTGTTGATATTTGATTTTTAAGAAAATAAAAGTTATGATCTTCTGACTAAACTTTAAATCAAGATTATATTTTCTTGTTGATTAATTCGAGATTTTATATCAACTCAATCTAAATCATAAATTATCTAGTTTTACTTCTCTATTTATTTTCTAATAATTTTCAAGTTTGTCAACATTCAAAACAAATGGAATCTTAGAATAAATAGTTTTAATATCATTGATTGAATTTATATCTATAAATTATCTTAAGATAACTAATAAATGCTACTATCTTGCATTTTGGCATTGTCTGCAATTTTATAACTAATTATGCAAGAGTAGCTTGCAATTTTTTGCTTGTTAAAAACCTGTTAAAAAATCTGGGAAACTTTTAGTAATATGTGGAAAATAAAATAATAATTATAGAAAAATAAGTATTTAAAATAATTAAACTTTGATAAATTTATTAAAGCAAAAGTAGCTAGCGCAAAAATTGCCATGCTCAACAAAATTTAGAAAAAACTTAACTATGTATTTAATTCTTTACAGCAAACCTGGTTGTCATCTTTGTGAAGGACTGCAAGAAAAACTAGCGCAAGTTATCAACATTGAATTTGAACTAGAAATCCGCGATATTAATACTCGTGAAGATTGGTTTGCTGCCTATCAATACGAAATTCCTGTTCTCTGTCAACAACTACCTGAAGGGGAAAAACCTTTACCCCGTCTATCTCCTCGCGCTTCCGTCGCTAAATTGGAGCAAATGTTACAGAAAAATTTAAGAATATTAGGCTAAAAAAATGTCCAAAATGTAGTATAAAACTGCTATTTATCCAAAAAACTATGATGAAGCTGCGTGAATTATTAGCTAAGGTCAATCTTCAACAACCTGAGCATTCTGCTTTAGATTTAGAAGTCAACCGAGTTTGTACCAATTCCCATGCCTGTAAACAGGGAGATTTATTTATTGGAATGCCAGGTACAAGAGTTGATGGGGGAGAATTTTGGCGCAGTGCTGTGGGACAAGGAGCGATCGCAGCCGTAGTAACCAGACAAGCTGCCGATAAACAACCACCTACTCCAGATACCTGTGTGATTCCAACTGAGGATATGATTGCTACCTGTAGTGCGATCGCAGCAGCTTTTTATGACTATCCTGCTAGCAAGCTGAAAACTGTCGGTGTGACAGGCACTAACGGTAAAACTACCACCAGTCATTTAATTGAATACTTTTTGCTTCAGGCACAACAGTCTACAGCTTTACTGGGTACTCTCTATACTCGTTGGCAGGGATACAGTCAAACCGCCACTCACACTACTCCCTTTGCTGTAGAATTGCAAGCTCAATTAGCAGATGCAGTCAAAGCAGGTAACAAATACGCCGTCATGGAAGTTAGTTCTCATGCTTTAGCCCAAGGCAGGGTTAAAGGTTGTGGTTTTGAGGTGGGAGTCTTTACGAACTTGACTCAGGATCATCTTGATTATCATCGGGATATGGAAGACTATTTTCAGGCGAAAGCTTTGTTATTTACTCCTGAGTATCTTCAAGGTAGAGCGATCATTAATTTAGATGATCCTTATGGTCAACGTCTGATTAAACAACTTGATCCCAGTCAAGTTTGGACTTATAGCGTTAATGACCAAAATGCCGATTTATACACCAGCAATTTAGACTATCAACCCACAGGAGTTAGTGGTGTCTTGCATACTCCCGTCGGCGAAGTAGAATTCAATTCACCCTTGGTAGGTCAATTCAACTTAGCTAATCTTTTAGCAGCAGTGGGTGCAGCCTTACATTTAGGATTAGATTTAAAACAGATATCAGCTAGTTTACCGCAATTTACAGGTGTACCTGGCAGAATGGAACGGGTACAAGTTAGTCCCAAGCAAGATATTAGTATTATTGTAGACTATGCCCATACTCCAGATAGCCTCGAAAACCTACTCAAAGCTGCACGTCCGTTTATTACTGGTAAGATGATTTGTGTATTTGGTTGTGGTGGCGATCGCGATCGCACAAAAAGACCTTTAATGGGTAAAATTGCAGCCGAACTTGCCGATGTAGCCGTGGTAACCTCTGATAACCCTCGTACCGAAAACTCCGAACAGATATTAAAAGATATCGTCGCAGGTATTCCTGATCATATACAACCAATTGTAATTGGCGATCGAGCTAAAGCGATCGCGACTGCGATTCAAGAGGCTCAACCAGGAGATGGAGTACTAATTGCTGGCAAAGGACATGAAGATTATCAAATTTTAGGTACAGAAAAAATTCATTTTGATGATCGCGAACAAGCCAGAAAGGCTCTTATTCATAGGCTATAAGTAGACATTTATTTATGTAGGGGCGTATGCCATACGCCCTCAAAAAAACAAACATTATTCACCATTTATCAAAACCTAGAAATAGTTGGTCAGGTTAGCGTATAGGCGTATATTAGGTTAATTAATATCAATAGTGAGATAATTAAATTAAAAAGAGGCAAATATCAAACGGCAGAGCAGATAATTGGTGAAGCTCTACGACTTTTAAAAGCAAGCGATCGCCGAGAAGTAATTAGTCAGAAAGTGAAATTTTCCTTATAAGAATAATATGCAGTTTGAATGCCTAACAGCTTATCTATCTTAAGAAGATCGGGGGAACGATTATTTATTGCACTCCCAGTAAGTCCCCAGAAGATTATTCAGTAATTCATGTTACAGGCAGTGTAAAACAGAAACTACGGAAAATCAAAGAGTTAATTAAGGAACAGATCGAGACTAGGGAAACTGCGTTAGCCTTTTTCTAGATTGTTAATTTTCCACCTAAACAAGCAAGATAATCTTTAGGGCAAGTTGAATACTATGGCAAAAAGAACTTTTGGAGTAATTGGTTTAGCCGTCATGGGGGAGAATCTCGCCCTGAACGTCGAAAGCAGAGGTTTTCCCATCGCTGTCTATAACCGTACTGCTTCTAAAACCCAGCAATTTATGAAAGAGAGAGCGCAGGGCAAAGACATCAAAGCTGCTTATTCTTTAGAAGACTTTGTTCAGACTTTAGAACGTCCTCGTAATATTTTAGTAATGGTCAAAGCAGGTAAACCAGTAGATGCTGTTATCGATCAATTACGACCTTTATTAGCTGAAGGAGATACCATTATTGATGGCGGAAACTCCCTCTATAACGATACTGAAAGACGTACCAAAGATCTGGAATCTACAGGACTAGGTTTTATGGGTATGGGAGTCAGTGGCGGAGAAGAAGGCGCGCTTAATGGGCCTAGTCTCATGCCTGGAGGTACAGAAGCAGGTTATCGAGATTTAGAGCCAATTTTAGTCAAAATTGCAGCTCAAGTAGATGATGGTCCCTGTGTAACTTATATAGGTCCTGGAGGGGCAGGTCACTATGTCAAAATGGTACACAATGGCATTGAGTATGGAGATATGCAACTAATTGCAGAAGCCTATGACTTAATGAAAAACACTTTGAACCTAACTGGAGAAGAGCTTCACGAAGTATTTGAGCAGTGGAATCATACCGATGAGTTAAATTCTTTCTTGATTGAAATTACTGCCGATATTTTCAATTACAAAGATCCAAAAACCAATCAACCTTTGGTCGACTCCATCTTAGATGCTGCGGGGCAAAAAGGTACAGGGCGTTGGACAGTAGTTAGTTCTCTAGAATTAGGTGTGCCTATCCCTACGATCTATGCTGCGGTTAATGCCCGTGTAATGTCTGCATATAAAGAAGAACGAGTAGCAGCATCAAAACAAATTAAGGCTCCTTCTGGTAAATATGAAGGAAATAAGCAGGAGTTTATTGATCAAGTTAGAGATGCTCTATACTGCTCAAAAATGTGTTCCTATGCTCAAGGAATGGCGTTATTAAGCAAGGCATCCAGCGAATATAACTTTAATCTGAATCTGGCAGAAATAGCGCGGATTTGGAAAGGAGGCTGCATTATTCAGGCAGGTTTCTTAGACAAAATCAAAAAAGCGTTTAATGCCAACCCTAATTTATCCAATCTCTTACTGGCATCTGAATTCAAGCAATCTATTGTAGATCGTCAGTCTGCTTGGCGCACAGTACTGGCAACGGCAAATCAGTTAGGTATTGCTGTTCCTGCTTTTAGTTCCTCTCTAGACTATTTTGATAGCTATCGTCGTGCTACTCTACCTCAAAATCTCACTCAAGCCCAGAGAGATTACTTTGGGGCGCATACCTATGAAAGAGTAGATCAACCCAGAGGTGAATTTTCGCACACAGAATGGACGAAAGTTGCAGAAGAATCTTTACAGACTGGTACGACGGACTAATCAGTGAGCAGTTACCCGAAACCATGAATTAGGAATTATGAGGGATTAATAGTGATTGCGAGTGGATCAGCCTGCGGCAACCGCAGCAAGTTATACTAAATCCTGTTTAGATACGCTATTTCAAAGTTGAGGTTAGGCACTAGGCACGCTTGCACTAGGCACTAGAATTGTAGCCTAATTCAAACTCTCGACGGGAAAGTATGTTTTCAAAAACGGATTTAGTATCAGACCACGTTAGACGGTGATTAGGTATGTTTAAGAGATTCCTAGTCAGTAATTAATCAAGTAGGATGCTCTATTAAAAGTGATTTAGGTGGGCAATGCCCACCTATTTTTGTGGTTTCAGTTAAATCTCATCGGTCAAGAGTTTTAATGAAGCTAAAAGCTTTCTTCCTTCTTTCTTTCTTTTCCTAACTTTTAAATGATGTATGTCAACAGAATTTAGTATTATTACTCTGGGCATCAATATTTTTTTTTGTTATCGTAACATCAAGTTGATTTTGTATTTATTAATTTATTGGCTATAACTTCCCTCTTTCCAAAGTATAAATGCTCCTTGGCCTCTCTTGCGTACAATCTCTAATGTCAATATCAAATGGCTATTATTTCTGATATAGATAAAAGAAAAAATAAAAGTTTTGTAATTAACAATCAAAGATTTTTAAAACAGTATGCTCTAAAAAATTACGAAATTTATGGTTCAGGCATTATAGTTGTTAATTTATTATTATTAACAACCGATATTCTAGATGATTTAGATTGGGAGAACTATACCCCAGAACCAGAACCTACAATTCATCAGCCTGTTGCTTATATACCAGAAAAGAGTTTTTGGTTTAAAACGATTAATTTAAAAATTAAGAAAAAACATCAAATAAATATTCAATCAGAAGAAAATCTCAACAATAAATTTTTGGTTGTGTTTATTAAGGATGCTTCAATCGAATATTTTTCTATTTATTCACTTAAATTATAAGCTTGATAGCAATTAATTGGCGATTACTCGAAGGGTACGCTACGCGAATGGCTATGCCTACGGCAGCTACGCAAACGCCACGCCTTCGGCGATCGCGCTTTCCCTTCTGAATCTACTCCAACTCGTCAAATATCTTGTTTTCTTAATGGTTTGTTAACTGTAGTAGCGCGACTGCGATTCGGGTCAGTCTATCGTTCTTTGTCGCTTGTTTCCCTTACCCTTCAATTACTTCAGCGATTCGGCTTTTTCTAATTCTTCTTAATTGTAAAAAACCTACCCTTGTAAGAAGGTACTCCCCCGTGCAACGACAGAGCCTGCTTGGACTTCGTCAAGATTTTAAGAATAATATGTATATTTTTTGCAAAATGTTACTTTCTTTATCAAAACTGCGTTAGATTTTAATGTATATTCTTGAATTTCGTGGAGATTAACACCAAAGTTTTTCTGCCAAATAGCCTGTAATCATTTGATAATCGTAGTTAAATGGTCACAAGTTAGCAATTTTAATTTTTTCATATTGTTTATATTTCGTAACTTTACTTCAAAAGTTTTGTAATACTCATGTCAATCAATTTTCTAATCACCAAAATTTTTCGTCCTAACGTGACACCCAATTTTTGGCAGCAAACTGCTTGGGCAATACTTAGGGCTGTTGTTGGAATTATGATGATTCACAATGGTCTAGATAAGCTATCTAATATTGAAAGCTTTGCTGAAGCTTATGTTGCCTATATAGGATTACCCTTTCCCATCTTTTTAAGTTATGTTGCTGCTTTTACTGAGCTTATTGGCGCACCACTCCTAATTCTTGGCCTTTTTACTAGACCTGCTGCTCTAGGATTATTCGCCACCATGTGTGTTGCTATGTATCATCATATATTGGTACCCACATTCGGCAGCCCCACAGATGAAATATAAAAAAAACATAGATTCAGGAG
>CAYMWC010000013.1:0-49661 GCA_964393695.1 uncultured Pleurocapsa sp. | reverse complement strand
AAATTGGCTCTCAAGTCGTACTGTCGGGGAACTTGGTTCTAGACAAGTGGCGCAACTCAGCTTCGGTTGTCAGGGGAGCAATGCCCAATAGTGATATTGGGAAGCCCACGCTATATTGCGATAGCAATTAGCGTTGGGAGGATGTCACTGATTCGTTTAACCTGCTGTTTTTGCCGCAAATAATTGTGCTGCGGTGAAATTAAGATTAGGAAAAACTAGCGACTCTATTTTTTGTTTATCTCTAAACTGTTCTACTTGATATTCTCCATCTTCAGCTAAATAATAAACCGATAAGGTTGGCATTTTGGGAGAACCAATATATCTCGTTGCACCTAGAGCTTGGTAATCGACAATCCAATATTCTGGTATTCCCATTGCCTCATAGTCAGTTAGCTTTCGTCCATAATCATCTCGCCAATTAGTACTAACTACTTCGACAATTAATCGAGCAGATTTACCTAAAGAAATAGTTGAATGTTTTTCCCAGTAAGGATCTTTTTCGATACTTGTTTCATCCAAAATAATTACATCAGGAATGTAACCGACATTAGCAATTGGAGGTTTAACACAGCAAGTATTAGGAATAAAATAGGGTAATTTTTGCTCGCGAATTTCTGTACCTAACTCAAGAGCAATAAAACCAGCAATCTTTTCGTGTTGTCCTTTAGGTCTCACTTCGACAATATTTCCGTCAATTAATTCATAGCGTTGACCATTATCTGGATACCATACAAGAAACTCATCAAAGGTCAGAGATTTAACTTGAGCTTGAGTCATTATAGTTATTTAGACTGTCATTTAATCTTATTTTAGTTTGTGTTTAAACGTCGATTTACTTGTTTACTGATAATCACTTTTATTGTTTCTTTGCTCTGGCGATCGCTAATTGTGCTAAGCTATTCCACATTTAATGTGCATATTAACCTATTAGAAATAAATCTTTCTCCCCCTGCTTCCTCTGCCCCCTCTGCTTAATCTCAACTAGCAAACTAGATGTTGACCAGCTTATATCTCCAAAAAAACTATCCCAAAGTTTTAAATAGAAGTCGCTCAAAAAAAATCATGAACAGCATATTATATCGCGATCGCCTTTCGGGAGAACTAATTACCGAGCAGATTTTTCAGGAAAATAGCTTGCGCTGGTTATACGAAACTGATATCGGCTATCTAGTTTGGCGTGTCTTCTTGAATCGGAAAATATTTAACGTTCTCTATGGCAAATATCAAGATTCTGCTTATAGTCGCCATCAGATTTCTAAGTTTATCGCCAAATACGAAATAGATCTAACAGAACTAACATTACCTCTAGAAAAATATTCCAGTTTTAATTCCTTTTTTTCTCGTCAACTCAAGCCATCTGCTAGACCTTTTCTCCTCGATGCTAATACATTTTGCGCCCCTGGTGATGGCAAGATATTAGTCTATTCTCACTTAAATTCCACCACTAAAATCCCCGTCAAAAATCAATATATTTCCTTAGATTCTCTCTTAGCATCAGCGATTAACCGAGATATCTATACTGGAGGAAGTGCGATAATTCTACGTCTTGCCCCTTATGACTATCATCGCTTTCATTTTCCCGATGGCGGAATAGCAGAGTCGGCAAAATACATCCAAGGAGAATATCATTCTGTCAATCCCATCGCCTTGAGTAAAGTACCCGATATTTACTGTCGCAACCAAAGAGCCATTACTCAATTTAATTCAGATAACTTTGGCAACATTGCCTATATTGAAGTAGGAGCATTAACCGTCAGCAGCATTATCCAAACCTACAAACCAGGAAGAGTAACTAGAGGTCAAGAAAAAGGCTATTTTCAGTATGGAGGTTCTACTTTGATCTTGCTTTTTGAGCCAGACAAGATCGTCTTTGAGCGAGATTTAGTTGGAGATTCAGCGCAAGGCATTGAAGTGCAAGTATTAGCAGGTAGTAAGCTAGGAAAAAAACAGCAGTAACGATGAATGCCTACTTTTATTTTCCTATGGTTGGGACAGACTATATCTTTAATTGGCTCTGGATTAACTAGTTTTGCCCTGGGAGTATCTATTTATCAGACTAATAGCTCTATTGCTCAATTTTCTTTAATTTATTTCTGTACCGAATTACCAGCCATTTTAATTGCTCCCGTTTCAGGAGCGATCGCTGATAAGTGGGATAAGCGTTGGGTAATGATGGTTAGTGATAGTGGGGCAGGATTTAGCACTTTAGTTATTGCTCTCCTCTTTTGGAGCGATCGCTGGGAAATCGGTTATATTTATTTAGCAATAGCTTTTGGTTCTTTGTGTAAAGGATTTCAAGTGCCAGCCTATTATGCCACTCCCACTTTACTGGTTGCCAAACAAGATTTTGGACGGGCAAATGGTTTCATTCAACTGGGAGAAGCGGCTGCCAAGTTATTTTCTCCTGCCTTAGCAGGGATGCTAGTGGGTAAAATTGCCGTAGAAGGGGTAATGGCGATCGACTTGGTGACTTTTGCGATATCTTTACTGGTGTTGATGGTAGTGCGTTTTCCTCAATATCGAAAGAGTAACAATAATTCGGCAGTAACTAGCAAACAATCTTGGTGGCAAGATCTGACCTTTGGCTGGAATTATTTGCTTGCTAGAAGAGGATTATTCTTATTACTAACATTTTTTGTGATTACTAATTTTGCGATCGGTTTGACACAGGTTTTAATTACACCAATGGTCTTGAGTTTTACTAATGCTGGAGTCTTGGGGAATATTTTGTCTTTTGGGGGTTGTGGCTGGCTATTAGGTGCGGTGGTGATGAGTCTTTGGGGAGGCCCTCAACGTCGCATTAAGGGTATTATCGGCTGCGAAATTTTGCTTGGTTTTAGTATGTTTTTAATGGGACTAAGACCGTCTATTACCGTAATTTCGATGACTTTATTTGTCGGTTTATTTAACATTCCTATTATTGTTGGTTGTGCCAATGCCATTAGACAAATTAAGGTTGCCCCAGAAGCTCAAGGTCGTGTTTTTGCCATGTGGGGAGCGATCGCCTGGTCTTCTTTTCCCGTCGCTTATCTAGTTGCTAGTCCGTTAGCGGAGAATATATTTAGCCCTTTACTGATGGCTGATGGCAAGCTTGCCAATAGTTTAGGAAAAGTCATTGGAGTTGGAGCAGGAAGAGGAATTGGCTTGCTGTTTGCGGTCATGGGATTGGCAATTATGGCGATCGCGATCGCTGCTTACCAAAATTCTCACCTGCGACTGGTTGAAGATAATTTAGTTGATATTTAAAGATTTTCTCCCAGAAAATACAAACACAGTTCAGTTAAACTTACTCATTACAGAGAAAATCAAAAGTAATTACTCGACACGAGTATGGTGTTGATAATTCAACGGCTAAAACGTCGATTTTAGCGCAGACAAGGATGGCTTAGAAAACCACCAGATAAAGCTGTTGCCGATCTGAGCGATCGCTTGATCTTCATCAAGAATGGTAGTTTTTTTGTCAAGCATAGCTTATCAGATAACGGTATAATAAGCACTTCAGATTATCCCGAATCCAGGTTAATTTAAGATAATTGAATATATGTCCCCAGCTTTCCCAGAAAGATCTAGTTTAGTTGAAATTTTACAAGCAAGAATCATCGAGCAGCCCAACAAAACTGCTTATATTTTTCTCAAAGATGGCGAACAACCTGACGGGCAATTAACCTATCAAGAGTTAGACAAAGAAGCTAGAAAGATTGCTCTCTATTGTCGATCGCTTATTACTTCTGGAGAGCGGGCATTACTTTTATATCCTCCTGAGCTAGAATTCGTTGCTGCCTTTTTTGGTTGCTTATATGCAGGAATAGTAGCCATACCAGTTTATCCACCGACAAGAAATCAAAAGTTATCTCGCTTACTATCAATTATTCAAGATTCTCAAGCATCTGTAGTTTTAACCACAACCTCAGTTAAGGAAGATTGGCAGCAAAGATGGCACTCAGAACCAATGTTAGCTCGATTACGCTGGATTGCCACCGAGCGACTCGATTTTAATCCTCAAGACTGGTTGCCTAAACCGCCCAAACCAAAGCAATTAGCCATGCTGCAATACACTTCTGGTTCGATCGGTAAACCCAAGGGAGTCATGGTCAGTCATGGTAATTTAATCCACAACTTACAGATGATTCATGCTTGTTTTGGTCACAATCGGGATACTTTGGGGGTGAGTTGGTTGCCCCATTATCACGATATGGGTTTGATTGGCGGGGTTTTGCAGTCGGTATATGGTGGTTTTTTAGTGATGATGATGCCACCAGTAGCGTTTATCAGGAAGCCAATCCGATGGCTACAGGTTATTTCCCGCTATAGAATAACCGCTAGCGGTGGACCCAATTTTGCTTACGATCTGTGTGTTTCTAAAATCAAACCAGAACAATTAGCAGACCTTGACTTGAGTAGTTGGCAACTAGCTTTTACTGGATCGGAACCAATAAGAGCCGAGACTTTAAACGGATTTGCTAATACCTTCGCCAATTGTGGTTTTCGACGGGAAGCCCTTAACCCTGGTTATGGACTGGCAGAATCTACCCTATTTGTATCGGGAATATTACCAAAATCGGCACCAACTATTAAGTGGGTAGAAGCCGAAGCTTTAGCAGAGAATAAAATAGTTGATGCTATTGCTGAATCTCAGGGAAGTCGTCCCCTAGTTAGCTGTGGTCGTAGTTGGTCAGAACAAAAAATTCTGATTGTCGATCCCAAATCCTGTCAAGTCCTTAGCGAAAGACAAGTAGGGGAAATCTGGGTCACGGGGGATAGTGTGGCGTTAGGATACTGGAATAATCCCCAACAAACCCAGGAGCATTTTCAAGCTTGTTTGGCAGATGGTTCGGGTTCTTGTTTACGGACAGGAGATTTAGGGTTTTTACTCACAGGGGAGTTATTTGTCACGGGACGACTCAAAGATGCCGTTATTATTCGAGGGCGCAATCATTATCCCCAAGACATTGAACTAACAGTTCAGAAAAGCCATCCTGCCTTAAGTTCTGATTGTGGGGCAGTATTTTTGGCAGCAATTGAAGACCAAGAACGATTAATCGTAGTTCAGGAAGTCGAACGCAGTCAAATTAAAAATCTCAATGTTCCCGAAATCGTCCAACAGATTACTCAAGCGATATTCATAGAACATGGATTATCTTTAGATGCGATCGCTTTAATTAAAACTGGAAGTATCCCCAAAACTTCTAGCGGTAAAATTCAGCGTCGCGCCTGTCGAGATGCTTATCTCGCGGGGGAACTGAAGATAGTGGGTGAGTGGCAATTGCCTTTGAGCGGTAATAGCGATCGAGATTTAGAAATTGCTTTAGAAGCAGATCTAACTGCACCTTTGACTGAGGATGCCATTACTAATTGGTTGAAAAAATGGCTTGCCATCAGACGAGCGATCGCCGTGGAATTAATTAGTAATGAGGCTGCTTTTGCCGACTATGGAATAGATTCAGTCATAGCAATGGAGTTAACTCAAGATTTAGAGGATTGGTTACAGTGTTCTCTCGATCTCACTACAATCTGGAATTTTCCCCACCTCCAGGCTTTAGGACAATATCTTGCAACTCAAATAACTACCAATGTTGAACCTAAGACTGCATCACAGGAAGTAGATTTAGCAGCAGAGGCAATTCTCGATCCTGCTATTTACACAACTACTAATGCCAAATTAGACTTAATTGAACCTAACGCCATCTTGTTAACAGGAGCAACAGGGTTTCTCGGAGCATTTCTACTCAGTGAACTGTTACGCCAGACTCAGGCACAGATCTATTGTTTGGTCAGAGCTATAGATATTAATTAATACAGGTAAAGCAAGAATTCAAGAAAACCTGGCAAACTATCAACTCTGGCAACAGCATTTCTCAGAACGCATCACGCCAATTATCGGCGATTTGTCTCAACCCCAGTTAGGGTTAACTGACAAACAGTGGCAAACATTAGCCGAACAGGTAGATATTATCTATCACAATGGAGCGTTACTTAATTATGTTTATCCCTATGAACTTTTAAAACCAACTAATGTATTGGGAACGAGATCGATTTTAAAATTGGCTAGCTTAAGTAAAACAAAACCAGTCCACTATGTTTCTTCTACTGCCGTTTTTGATTGTCACACAACTAATCGCGATCGCTTAATAGTTAAAGAAAGCGACTTTATTGATCGCCCAGAAGCGATGTATCTCGGTTATTCCCAAAGTAAATGGGTAGCAGATCAAATGATGCAGACAGCCATAGACAGAGGAATTCCTGTTAGTATTTATCGACCAGGTTTAATTGGGGGTCATAGTCAAACTGGAATCACTAATACTGAAGATATTATTTGGCGGATGATTCGAGGCTCGCTTCAGATGGGATATCTGCCAGAAATCGAGCTAAATTTAGATCTAACTCCCGTCGATTATGTCAGTCAGAATATTGTGGCTTTATCCAAGCAAAATTGCTTACAAGAAAGTATTTTTCACTTAAATCATCCCCAGCCTCTGCCTTGGAATCAATTAGTCAAGTTTACGCAAGATATCGATTCTCAGGTTCAATTTCTCCCTCTAGAACAATGGCTAGAAAAGCTCAAACTATTAGTAAAACCCAATCCAGCTAATCCTCTTTATCCCCTAATTCCTTTCTTTTTGAACTGTCCTACAGAAAAGTTAACTATTTTAGAATTAATGCAGTTGCGCAAGTCTCCCCAAGTTAGCTGTCAAGAGACATTAAAAATCTTGGCTCAAGTCGATCGCACCCTCGATTGTCCTGCTTTAGACCAACATCTTTGGCGGATTTACTTTAATTACTGCGATAGATAATGTCGATAATGGATCGAGCAATACAAGAAGTAATCTGGTTAACGGGTACAGCTATCTACCAACATTGGTTTGAGCTTGAATGTCGAGGTAAAGAAAATCTTCCCCAACAAGGAGGGTATATTATTGCTGCCAACCACACCAGTCATCTTGATGCTCCAGCAATTATTGCTGCTCACGGGCAACACCTCAATTTTATTTACAGTTTGGCAGCCCAAGATTATTTTTTTGATCATCCTATCAAGTCCTGGATCTGTCACAATTGGTTAAATATGATTCCCTTTAAACGTCAGGGCAAATTTCTGGATTGCTTACCAGCTTGCCAGGAGATAATCAGACAGCACAAATCAATTCTCTTTTTTCCTGAAGGAACTCGTTCGGCAACTGGCACTCTTCAACCTTTTAAATTGGGTTTGGGAATGTTGGCGGTAAAATTAAATGTGCCAATCGTACCGACATTAGTCCAAGGTACTTATCGAGCTTTACCTAAAGGTAAATATCTGCCCAAGAGATATCCCATTCAGGTTACTTTTGGCTCTCCTGTAAAATGCGATCGCTATTTATTGACTCATAATTTAGGTAATGAGCGTCAAATTTATCGAGAAATAGTTAATGATGTTGCTTTAGAAGTACAGAATTTGCAGCAGGTTACTAAATAAATGTTAAATATCATTTAATTTTTTATGATCAGTCGGACACAAAATATGGGAGATAGAGCAGTCGTAATCGGTGGTAGTATTGCTGGATTGCTGGCTGCCCGCGTACTTGCCGATTATTTTACTGAAGTAATCGTGGTTGAAAGAGATCGATTGCCACCAGAACCAACGTCGCGACAGGGAGTACCACAGTCGAATCAGCCACATATTTTACTGACTAAAGGCTACAGAATACTATTGGATTTATTTGGCAATAATTTTAGTGCTGAATTGCTCCAGCAAGGGGCCTTAAAGATTGACTGGGGGCAGGAGTTTTACGGTTTTGGCGAGGTTGGATGGTTTGCTCGCACTCCTCAACCTTCCGACCTAATTTCCGTAACTTGTAGTCGTCCTTTGCTGGAATGGGCGTTCAATAAAGTCGCTTTCTTTAACTATTAAGCGATCGCTGTCTAAAAATAACTACTGAGTACTGACAACCATCACAGATTAATGACAGAAACTAAAAACTGCTCTTTCAAAACTTCTACTAAAAATGCCCTCTGGGGTCATAAATGGGGGTATGGGGATACTTTCTTAAAAATTAATGAGGATCGCTCGGTAATCATGACAGGCGATCGCTATGATTTATCGGGGTATGAAATGCCTTATTTAATCTCTTATATAGAAGAATCATTAAACATCAAAATTGATGTAAAAGATGTCTTAGCAGAAGTTAAACAGCCCCATGTTACACCGCCCAATTGCCATGCTGATTTTACTCAGGCTATAGCCGATTTATTTGCCGCCCATCAATATAGCTTTGAAGACTCAGAACGTCTCCTTCACAGTCACGGGCAAACTACCTTTGAAGAAGTTCACAAGGTTCTGTATTCTAAATTAGAACGGATAGTAGACATGGTATTTTACTGTGAATCTACTGCCGATGCCCAGAAACTAATTGAACTAGCTATTAAGCATAATATCTGTCTCGTACCCTATGGTGGAGGAACTAGTGTTAGCTGTGCCTTAAAACTCCCCTTAACAGAAACCCGCATGATCGTCTCTGTGGATATGAGGCGGATGAATCAGATGGAGTGGATCGATCGCGAAAATATGCGTGCTTGTTTTCAAGCGGGAATTACGGGGAAACAACTAGAAGCAGAATTACACCAACATGGTTTTGTCTGCGGACACGAACCCGATAGTTTAGAATTATCCACTTTGGGAGGTTGGATAGCTACTAATGCCAGTGGCATGAAGAAAAATCGCTACGGCAATATCGAACAAATTGTCGAAAATATTACTCTACTAACCCCTACAGGAATAATCGAACAGATCGCACCAACTCCCCGCGCTTCTATGGGTATGCAGTTGCACAATCTTCTATTTGGCAATGAAGGTAATTTGGGACTGATTACCCAGGCGGTGATTAAAATTCATCCTCTCCCCCAGGTAACTAAATACGGTTCGCTAATTTTTCCTAATTTCGATTTGGGGGTAAAATTTCTCTATGAAGTAGCACACAGTGGCTTTATACCTGCTAGTATCCGCTTGGTAGATAACAATCAGTTTCGTTTTGGTCAAGCCTTAAAGCCTAAAGCTTCTGGGATTCTAGCTTATATTGACAAGCTAAAAAAATTCTACGTACTGAAACTACGAGGTTTCGATCCGCAACAAATGGTAGCTGTTACTATTGTCATGGAAGGTGCTGCTGAAGAAGTTGCCTATCAACAAAGTAATATCGATGCTTTAGCTAAAAAATTTCAAGGGTTAGCGACTGGGGCGACTAATGGGCAAAGAGGCTATATGCTCACTTATGCGATCGCTTATTTACGAGACTTTTTATCCTCTTATTATATTATTGGCGAAACTTTTGAAACCTCTGTAGCTTGGAGTAAAATTCAGCAGGTATGTCATGCTGTAGCGCAGCAACTTCAAGAACTACATCGTCAATATAATTTACCTGGCAAACCCTATCTTTCTTATCGCATCAGTCAGTCTTATCATACAGGGGTTTGTATTTATTTTATGTTTGCGGTTTATAGCAAAGGAGTTGAGCAACCAGAAGTAATTTGCGCTCATATCGAGCATTCTTTACGACAAACTATTATTACCAACGGTGGTTCTATTTCCCATCATCACGGAGTGGGTAAAATTCGCCAGGACTTTATTAAGGATACTTTATCTCCTGCCAGTATTGAATTGCTGCACCAGATTAAGAAAGCTAGCGATCCTCAAAATATTTTTGGGATTCGCAATAATGTTTTTGGCGAAAGCAATCTCTAAAAGGAAATTTAACCTGCCATATTTCTCCAGGTTGAGGCTTAAACATCATAAATAACGAGGATAATTGACAGATGCGATCGCTCCTCGTTAACCCACAGCGAAAATCACCCAACCATAAATTACCGTAAGGGCAACTGCACCCATCCCAAAGATACCGTACCAGATTCCACGTAGTTTGGGCATTTTAAAATCTGCCACCATTGCGATCGCCAGTAATAAATAAACTCCATCCAGAACAAGCTTCATCTGTGTTGGAGGTAAAACAAAATGAGACGTAAACACGACAGGAATAAACAAAGCAGCGTAAGTAACGGGTAATCCCGTAAAGTATTCCTGTTTTCCTTGACTCCCTAAACCCTGATTATTGAAATATACTAACCGTAAAGCATTAGCCGTTAAATAAAGAATTAGGATAGTAATTGATAACCAGTCTCGCAATCCAAAACAGTAAGCAAAAAGAGCAGGAGCAAAACCAAAAGAACAAAGATCTACTAAACTATCTAACTGTCTACCAGCATCAGCTTGCAAGGGAGTGCGTTTAATTTGACTAGCCACAAAACCATCTAATAAATCGATCATTCCTGCATAAATTAAACAGATAATTGCTCCATTAAACTGACCATTTACTGCCAAAATTACACTAAAAAAACTCAGAATCAATCCTGTCAAAGTAAATGAATTTGCTAAATCTAATTGTCTTAAAATTGGACTAAACATGAGAGTGCTAAATAACTAAAAATTAAATTTATTATCTTAGATAATGAGCCACAAAATTAAAAACTGGAATGGTAAATAGTAAACTATCAAACTTGTCGAGAACTCCCCCAGTCACCGCCAGAACATTGCCGAAATCTTTGATTCCTGCTTCCCGTTTGAGAGAAGAAGCAATTAAATCTCCCCATAATGACATCAAGGAAATAATTCCAGCTACTAAAAAAACTTGCCAGAGTTGCCATTGTGAAACTAGAAACCGTAAGAGATAACCAATAATCAAACAAGCTAGCAAACCGCCTCCTGTTCCCACCCAAGTTTTACCAGGACTAATAGAGGGAATTAAAGGAGTTTTTCCCCCCAGTAAACCACAGCCTTGGGAAAAACCATCATTACTCATCACTAACAAAACTAAAAAGCTAAATTCACCATAATCACGGGTAAGTAAGTTGAGTAGTAAAGCCAAGGGCATAGTAATAAACATCATGCCAAAAGCAGTACCTAAAACACTATGCATAGATACTGGCTGACGTTGAATCAGCATAGGTAAAATAAGAGCTAACCAAGTAGCGATCGCAACTCCCCAAAAAGCAGTTAAGCTATTGTTGTCCAATCCGCCAGCAATCCCCAGAGTGCCGAGGAAAATGATTAAAGTTGAGTTTAAAATCCTACTGTACTTAATCTCAATACAGCGCAATAATTCTCGCCATCCCCAATAAGCCAAGAATAAAGCAACAGGTAAAAATGCCCACTGTCCTAAACTACCCGCACCAATTAAAACTAAGATTAAAACCAACAAAATTCCTAGCTTCAACCAAGTATTAATTACCTGTTGAGGGCGATCGCGATATAGAATACTAATAATTGACGACAAAAAAACTGATAATGCTACTGCACTGGTAAAAATTGGCAAAATATGCCAAACAAGAGGATGAATCGTCATAATTTTAGTTTCAATTTTACTTAGCCACTACCTTAATTTGCAACCTGGAAATTAACCATGACAGTAGCCAGGGAGAATGACGTTGAACTAAAACTACCAATTTCCCGTAAATAGTAAGTACCTGTTCTGTTTGTCTTTTATGAACGGCTTTAACAATTTCCTTGGCGGTTTGTTCGGAACTTTTGATTAATCTAGGAGAAATTGGATCTGACCAATCTGGCTGGAAAACACCTTGATTGTCTACTCGACGGATTTCAGTGGCGACGTAACCAGGACAGACATGAGTTACCGAAACGCCATAGGGAGCTAATTCTCTAGATAAAGACTGAGACAAAGCTCTTAGGGCAAATTTACTGGTACTATAGGGAGAATCACCAGCTAAAGCAATATAGCTCTTAACGCTACTGATAATTACTAACCTGCCTTGAGTTTGTTTAAGATCTTCTAAGGTGGCGTAAACAGTACGAAGTACCCCAAACACATTGGTTTCCCACTGACGACGATAATCAGCTAAAGTTAGTTCTTCTAACTTACCTTTTAAAGACCAACCAGCATTAGCGATCGCAATGTCAATCTTACCAAACTTTGCATGGGCAAAATCTACGGCTTTTTCCAACTCTCCATCTATAGTCACATCACAGGGAAGACAAAGTATTGTTTCCCCTATAGGCTCGATGCTATCGGCGATCGCCTTTAACTTCTCTATACGTCTAGCTAATAAAACTAAATTCGCTCCTTCAGAGGCAAATTCTCGCGCTAAAGCTGCACCTATACCAGCGGATGCGCCTGTAATTAAAACTACTTGATTGTCAAATTTGCCCATTGATCACTGAGAATTAATTTGCTTCCATACTTGACCGTTGAATTTGAAAATATCTCCCTGAAATTCCCTAGGTACTATTTTTTTAAGTTGACGATGATAATTAATCAAATCGTACCAGGGAACGCAGTAATTAAGATGATGCTCGAAGTGCAGCGAGATATTAAAGGGCATCAATAATCTTCTCAGGGGGAAAAAAGAGCTACGCGATCGCAGCCAGAAATTATCTCGGCGACCAATTTCACCACCATGTTCGATAGTTATTTTTAGGGTGTTGAATACTACCAAGACTTGGATACCTAAAAAAGCTGCTGCTGCAACTTGCCAGCTTAAATAGATTGTCTCTAAACTCATTGACAATATCCAAATAAACGCCGAACTAATAGTTAGCCACCAATTGCTACCATATTCTTGCTCTGCGGGACAGGAATAATCGATACGTAAAATAGCGTAACCAGGAATCAAGAGAACTTTTGTCAGATATTTAAACAGTTTTTTGCCCGTATAAATAGTTTCAGGACAATTTTGAGGATCGTGAGGCTCAACAGGATGGCAATGATGAATTTGATGACCAATTTCCCAGTGCTTAATGTACTCGATACCAAAAGGAATACAAACTATCCAGCCAAAAAACCGATTCCAAACTTTAGCTTGCCGAAGATTTTTTAGCAAAATAAACATATTATGGGACGCTTCATGCACCACCAAGATAAATAGCATAAAGTACGACCATCCAAATCCGACAGCAGCCAAGGGAATATAGAGCCAGGGCGAAAGAATAGTCCCCAGATAAAAAAGTACTCCTATCTCGGTCAAGATGAAGAGCAACACCACAATATTCAAACTATTATGAATTACGGTTTTTTTCTGACGATAGTGAAAAGTATTGCCGAGTTTAATTCCTTGCTGAATCCATTCAAGTTGCGAGCGCAGAGAAGTTCGTCTTTCTAAAAGCATAATTTAGTTTAATTTGTACTATCGTAATAATTGAATAATCATGAATTCTGTCTTAGATTACATTAATAAAAATCCTCAAGAAGTACAAAGACGATTTATAATGCCTGCTTGTGTAACCCTTTTGTCAGTCTCCGAGTAATTAAAATGAAGATATTGTTAATTCATGGTCTAAGTCGAACACCTCTATCACTGCTCGGACTTCAGTGGTACTTACAACAAACAGGATGGGCAACGGAACAGTTTGGCTACATGGCTGTTTCAGAAACCTTTGATAGCATAGTCGAACGTCTTCGAGTCCGTCTCCAAGCACTAGCAAGTCAAGGTTCTTATGGGATTGTAGCCCACTCTTTGGGCGGATTGCTGACGCGAGCAGCTCTAGGGTTAGATTCCATAGAGTTGCCTAAACATATTGTCATGTTAGGTACGCCAAACCAGCCTCCACGCCTCGCTCCCCATGCTTGGCAACTGCCACCTTTTAGATGGTGGACGGGTCAGTGCGGATTAAACTTAACTAGCTCAAGGTTCTTTGCCTCTCTTCCCAAAATTAAATCCAACTATACAATTGTGGCGGGAACTGGAGGTCCGAGAGGATTCTGGAGTCCTTTTGGAGAGGAACTCAATGACGGTATTGTCGCCCTCAGTGAAACTCGATTGTCCCAGAGCGATCGCATAGTTCAGCTACCAGTCATGCATACCTTGATGATGAATGATGCCAGCGTTCAAAAGACAGTGGTGCAGGCTTTTTCTCTTGAAAATTGAGTTCAGAGACAACATGGCTTGAAGCCAGATCCTTCTTCTTCTCGAACTAATCGATCAAGTTCTTGTTGCATCTGTTCGCAAACTAGACGATAGCAGTGATCGACATATTCGCGATCGCGAGCCACCGCCTCTCCATATCGCTCGAAGATGATCGCTGGGCAGACTCTAGTGTGTAATGCGATTGGTAGGGGAATATTAGGTAAAGGACCAACGCCAATTCCCCAAGGCAAGCCCAGGTAAATAGGAAATACACCAGGATCGATCCCCCCTAACCATGGCATACCCAACTGATGCAGTTGCCGTAATTGGGGGTAAATATCTGCCAGCACAATTAAGGTGGAATGGGCTCCGTGAGAAATAAACGGGATAATCGGAACTTCTTCCTGCAAGGCTAGTTTGATAAACCCTTTATGACCATGAAAATATATTTTGTGTCGCAGAAAGTAAGGTCGAAACACATCTTTAGCTCCCCCTGGGTAGATTAAAACAGCACCACCTCGACGTAACGCGGCTCTTGCTAGCTCGGGACGTGGTTGAATAGTTCCAACTTGAGTTGCCAAGCGAGCCAGACCAGGTAAAAATTGCCAGATTTTTGGTTCCATTAAGGCATAGGCTAATCGGTCGGTGCCAAATTGTCGAAACCAATCATAGGTCATCATCACAGTATCGGGGGCTGCCAATCCGCCATTGTGAGAACCAATTAACAGCACTTTTCCTGTTTTGGGAATATGTTCCCAGCCATCGGTTTGTACCCGAAAATAATCTTGATACACCCAGCCAAAAAAAGGCATTAGCTGTTCAATTATCTTAGGGTCTCGATCGTCTAATGACCACCCTGTGAATGTATCAGAGGGTGCTAAGGATGCTTTGAGATATGAATCTGCAAATATTCCCGCAGATTGAATCACAGAAACTAGAGTTCGAGGCTGTCGATAGTTCATTCAATAACCTGACATTACTCTTTTAATCGAGAGTATATATATTTATTCTACTTTAATGATTGTTCCGCGATCGCCTCTCAAAATTTCTGCTGCATCTTCCAAATTGCCAATTCCCGCCATACCTCTGCAAATGTTCCAAGGCGTATTTATGCAACAACGCCTATATAAATTAAAAAAGCTTAAGGCAATATCAATTTACGCCGAACTGCTTCCATACATAAGGCAACACGAGTGCTGGTATTGTTATCGTCAAGATAATCGATTCCCAGTTTCGCTTTCAGCCGTTGCACGCAATTTTGAGCTGTTTTTAAAGAGATATTCAGGCGTTGCGCGATCGCTTTATCAGTTAGGGATTCCCGACATAATAAGATCAACACTTGCATCTCTCGTTCGTCTATATCTATGTCATAACGCAGTTCTCTGGGAATTCCTAATTTGCCATCTAAGGCGTGTTTGACTCCTTCGATAAAAGCTCTCCGTCTTTCTAGCTTACTGACGACAACAAATCCTCCCAGGTGGCGACTGATCGATTTGGTCAAAGATTTTAAATAGCTATACTCGCTAGTGTAAATTAAGATATTTAGCTTCGGATACTCTTGAAAAACCTGTTGCAAAAAATTTAAACTAGCTTGAGCCGATTGCTCTCCTGTCAATGTACCAAAAAGTAAATCGACAATGACTAGATCGGGAGTTTCTAACTTAAGTCTTTCTAAGGCTGCGGTGTGAGTGTGAGCAATCTGACAAATCACTTCTGGATTGAACTTTTGCAGAAATAGACAGTTATTTTGAGCAACTTCAGGATGATCCTCAAGAATCAAAAATATAGACTTCATAACCCTCAAAATGAACTAAAACTAGTTTATAGTTTCTAGTCCGAAAAATTATTTCGATAGATATAATTCGATAGATATAAGTTTTATTACTCTAAATTTGCAGTTAAAGAGAAAATTCTTAGAGATTCAAGGATTGATTCCAAGCAAGTTGTATTCGCATTCCGCCCTCTGGTAAAGCAACAGCTTCAAAAGTTCCATTTGGTAGTTCGGAGGCGATCGTTTCCATCAATTTCATGCCATAACCATTGCTCGTTCCAAACATCTGCGATCGCTCGAAGCTGGATGGTTCTACTTGTGCGCCATCGTTCTCAATCGTTAGGGTACAGCAAGTATCTTGCTGATGTAGACTTATCTTGACCTTAGTCGCTGTCCCGTGAAGGGGTTGAGCATGGCAGATAACATTATGAATTGCTTCGCAAAAGAAATGATAGATATCCTCGCGTGCTTCTAACCAAAAGCTGTTGAATTCGTCTTCTTCTAGGGGTTCCAATTGTTGAATAACTTGCAGGGTGAGTTCTCCAGAATCGACCAGTTGTTGCAGTTTGGTTTTAATCCCCACGTCTAGCCCCGATTTTAATTCTGGTGTAATTTCTAGGGTAATGGCACGAGTTTGGTTAAGCTTTTGGCGCAGATGATGCCCCAAGTTTTCTAGTCCATCTAAAATGGGGTCGAGGTTAGATGCTGTACCGTTAAACTGAAGTATTTCCAACCGATCCATGATCAGTTTGAGTTCTTGGAGAGGACCTTCGTGGATATCAGCAGCAAGGCGATTAAGCATTTTTTTCGCCTGGGAAATGGCTGCGGTTTGCTCGATGGAATGTAGGCGATCGATTTCACACTGTTGCTGGTTAATTAAGTCTCTTTGGACACCTAACAGTAAGGAGACAAATACAGACATCCCAGTTGCAGTCCAGGTGAATAGGGGCAAGGTAATTGGTAAAATCCAGCCCTGTCCAAATAGCACAACACTAGCAATTCCAAACCCACCCAATCCTAAGATGGGATACCAATACCAGTATCGCTTTCTAGCACGTCCGTTAAGCTTACCAAAAACAACCCATTTACTAATTAAAATACCCCCTAGTAGAATCAGAACATTTTGCCCCCACATTGGAACTATCCGATAGAAAGATTGTGTCAGCAAACTCGCCACCAGGTTAGCTTGTAATTCTACTGCGGGCATCAATTCCCCAAAAGGAGAGCGAATGGCAAAAGCATCGGGGTTATTTGTATCTGAAAATCCCACTAAAACGATTTTGTTGCGAATCTGTGGTATTGATGAATTGTTATTCAAAAGCGATCGCGCTTCCAGAGTCCGAAAAGTTCCCGTTGCTCCCCAAAAATGAATTTGAATCGGAGTTGGAGGTATTTGGGGTTGCTGCTGAGGTTTAAATTTCTTGAGGGCGAGTAAGGCGACTGAATCAAGGGTTTGAATGCGGTCTAAATTTCGACTGAGAATAAATTGTCCCGATAAATTAGCTTGACGAGCGGTACTCAGATAACTCTGAGGATCTTTGGCTTCTGGCTCGTATTCAGCAAAACCTAAAATCGATTGGGGTGGAAATAGGGGCTTGCTTTTATCGGAAAAAGGAAGGAAATATTCATAACTGCGCCATTCAGTAGGATAGGGCTGAGTTGCACTAGAAGTAGGAAGAACCAAGACAAGGCGATCGCTATGTTTTTGAATTAGAGTTTTGATGGGGTTATTGGGATGATCTGAAGTTTGTACCCAATTAGGAAGTAAATTCAATACAACTACTGCTGCATCTGCGTCGAGAAGGCGATCGACTAGTTTGCTATAAATAATCGGTTTATTAGCTAATTCCCAGGTTTCTAAGTCTGTGTCGGTAATAGTAACTAAAACTATTTCTGGGGGTGGGGTGTGAGGAGAATTGAGGCGGAGAGCGCGATCGTGTTGAGAAAGATCGAGTTGTTGAATTAGGGGGAGTTCGGATAGAAGTAAGCTCCACAAAAGACTCCAGCCAATACCAAGCCAGAGGGCAGTTCTTTGCCATGCTTTGCGGAAGATCATTTTGCTTAGATTAAATCAGTAGCATGATATTTTATCTCAATCCTTCATCTAATTTGATACGGATACTTGTATTTTCATTTACGCTTAAACGCAATTTTATTTTCTTAAATCGTTATTGAGTCAAAAAGAGTAGTTAAGTTAAGCTCAAGTTGACTAAATAAAGATATGAGTTCTTAATTTAAATATGAACTCCTCCTTCTGAAAGGTTTGAAATTCTTATTTAGAAGCGATCGCATCAATTGTAATTTTTTTAATCAAGCAAATTGCCTAGATTAATTTAATTTATATCTAAGGGGAGTTAGTAAAAATGAAACGTCGCTTAATCGTCTGTTCTGATGGCACTTGGCAGGATTTAGCCAAAAACTATCCCACTAACGTTGTTAAAATGGCTCAAGCTATTCAGCCACTCGATAGTTTTAATAATCATCATATCCATCAAATTATTTATTACGATGAGGGACTTGGAACTAAACAAATAGATACTGGGCATTCTCTGATTGATACTTTAATTAAAATCGGGGGAGGTGCTTTAGGTTTAGGAATCGACCATAAGATTCAGGATGCTTATCGTTTTCTCTGCCTTAATTATGAACCTGATGATGAAATTTATTTATTTGGCTTTAGTCGCGGTGCTTATACAGTTCGCTGTTTGGCTGGGCTGATTTATAACTCTGGTTTATTACACCGAAAATTCATTCGTCATGTACCACAAGCTTATGAACTTTATCGAGAAAAACAAAACCACGATAATGCGCCTAACGGAAAAAATGCTGTTGAGTTTCGTCAGAAATATGGGCAAGAAGTTCCGATTAAAGCCTTATGTTGTTGGGATACAGTGGCTTCATTAGGTATTCCCGATTTCATTCATTCCCTTAAATTAGACGAAAAATTTAATGAAAGATATCGGTTTTATGACCCTACAGTTAATCCAACCATCGAAAAAGCTTTCCATGCAGTTGCCATTGATGAAATACGCAAAGTTTTTGATGTAACCCGAATGGAATCTAGCAAAGAGAATCAGGTTATTCAGGTTTGGTTTCCTGGGGGACATGGTTGTGTTGGCGGTGGTTGTAAACAAGAGTGCGGATTATCCAATGCTGCTTTGGTTTGGATGATGGAACAAGTCGAAAAATTGGGATTAGTTTTGGAGCGAACATCTGTCGAAGATGGAATCCACCCGAACTATGCCACACCTTTCGGCAACACACCAAAACTTCCATTTCATATTGGATCTCCTAATTTTCGTGAGGTGACAGGCACATTTGACGATCTGCATGACAGTGTGAAAAAACGTTGGCAAGATCCTGCAATTGTTCCTCCTTATCGACCAAAAAATCTTATAAAGTTTCAGAAAGAGTTTGATTCTTACAATCCATTGATTCTCACAATTCATTGATGTGAATTAAGAAAAAAAGAGGAAAAGACAAAACAAAAAAAATCAACAAAAATTGTCCATCTAGTAAATAATTAAGCAAACAAAATGACATTCGATCCTAACACTGACAAAATTGGGCGTTGCTGAAAACTGACGACCACATACGCGACATTGATAACATTGTTTACCACGACGGTGACCATTTTTTCTAGGTGAGATTGAGTTGCATTTAGGACATTTCATTCCTTCATTGTGCAACATTTATCATTACTCATTCAGCAATGCCGTTTTTCCAATCTATGGCTGAGAGAATTTATTAGCAGTTTGTAACTTAACAAGCAGGTAGATTAAATGAAGCACTTCGTACAAGCTACAACACTTATGGGGGTTGTCCTTCACAAGCAATCTGAAAAACATTGCTTTACTATCAGATCGCGGGCGGGGGATGAATACGAGATTCGAGTCAAGGATAAGACAGATTTTCGATGCTTGACAAACTTAGATGGTATTAATAATGACCGATTTGGATTCGTCGAGCCGAAAGATCCTCGAATCAAACCTAAAAAACTTATCGAAACATATATTCATGAACATACATTGGTTGCTGTTCAGGCTATATACCAAGTACAAGGAGACAAAAGCCTTTTTGACGCTTCCTGCGTCCACCTGTTAACCACGCCAAACTCGACGTTTCTTTTCGAGCGGTCCCATTGGTGGTTAAATCAAATTTCTATTTTGGCAGATGAGTGGTTAGATGATCTGTTTGGGGATCATCGAAACTACAGCGAACAAGACTTTTCTAAACTTTATCGCACGAACCTGAACATTATTGGCTTGCCCACCGACAACGACATTCAGGAAATGGCTACCCTGTCTCGCCTCATTTTCGGGCTTTCTTCTGCCTATCTTCTGAGGGGGAATAAGCGATATCTCTCGGCAGCGTCAGCAGGGATTCGTTTTCAGAGGGAGGCTTTTCGCAGTCTCAGTCATGACGGGAAAAATTGTTTTTGGGCTTATGGTCGTCGTCGTCAAAAGTATGGGACAGAGTGGAAACTTCTCTCAGAAGACGGGACAGATGCAGGAACTATTCCTCTTTATGAGCAGATTTATGCCTTAGCAGGATTGGCTCAATACTATCGTATTACCAATGACTGGGAAGTATTAGAAGATATTCGGCGCACCGTCCGAACCTTCAATGACTGCTATCTAGATGATAAGGAGGGAGGGTATTTCTCCCATCTAGACTATGCAACTATGCGTCCTGATAGTGAAGCGTTAGGAATCAATCAATCGCGCAAGAATTGGAATTCGATCGGCGATCATATCCCCGCTTATTTAATTAACATATTGCTCGCTCTCGATCCGTTACCTATTGGTCGAGAATCTGATTTGGCTCAGTTTGTCGATACATGTCGGGAGATACTGAACTCCTGCACGAAGAATATTATCACTCATTTTCCAGACACCAATTCCCAAATTCCCTATGTAAACGAACGATTTGATGAAACCTGGCATCCACAACATGACTGGGACTGGCAACAAAATCGGGCAATCGTTGGACACAACCTGAAGATTGCTTGGAATCTCACTCGTGTTGCCAATTACTATCTAGCAACGGGCAATTCCCAGGATGCAGAGAAAGCCCTTAACCTGGCGACAACCCTAGCCGATAGGATGTTAGAGTTTGGTCTCGATCCAGTCCGGGGGGGATGTTTTGATGCGGTGGAAAGAGAGCCGAAAAACGGCATGGCTTTTGAATTTACATGGAGCAGTACCAAAGACTTTTGGCAGCAAGAACAAGGTATCTTGGCCTACCTTATCCTGTATGGTCAAACGGGTAAGCAAGAGTATCTGGATGCGGCCAGAGAAATTATTGCCTTTTGGAATATTTTCTTTCTAGACCGAGATAACCGAGGAATTTTCTTCCGTGTGACGGATATTGGCACTCCTGTAATCGAGGGAAAATATTCCCAGAAAGCAGAACATGCGATCGCTGGTTATCATTCTTTTGAACTCAACTATTTAGCCCATTTATACATTCGATCTCTAGTCGGGGTAAAACCTGATGGCGATGAAAATTTCTGTCTGTATTTTTATCTTGCTGCCAACAACAAACAGCGATCTATCAATGTTCTTCCCGACTACTTCCCCCCAGGACAGCTAAAAATCACTGGTGTTACCGTTAATGGGGTGCGTAGGTCGGTAGAAAACTCCGAGAACTTTCAAATTGCTCTGAGTGAATCGGATGTATCATCAGATGCAGGCTGTAATTTAGTTGTTGAGTTTGAAGCCAGCAATCGAGAGCCAGTACCACAGCGAGGCAAAATTGGCGTACTGGTGGAGAAACACTTTGACGAGACAGAGTATTTTGAATTTAACCGCTTCTTCCCCGCCAACGGCTATCAAGTAGAGTACATTTCTCACCTCTGGAATAATCCATCCTTAACCTTCGATGGCAATGACTTTTTGGCTACTTGTACTGCCAATAAGGAAGTCAATGACATCAATTTAGATGATTATGTAGGATTCATCCTCATCGGTGGTTATGCAATGGATAGGCTGCGCTATGAACAAAGTCCCCTGCAAGGAAATCCAAACCAATCTCCGGCTGTTCGCTTCCTCCATCGAGCAGTGGAAGCAAATAAATTGATTGGTACCATCTGTCATTCCCTCTGGTTATTCACAGCTGTACCTGAATTACTCAAAGATCGTAGGGTCACTTGCGCTCACAACATTATCTATGATGTGCAAAATGCAGGGGGGATCGTGATGTTTGAAGAAGATCCAACTAAAGGAACTCGAATTACCCATCGGGATGGCAAATTACTAACTGGCAAGCATCCTGGTTATATCAAAGAGTTCTGCCAAGCCTTTCTTGAAGCTCTCAATGAACAATAATCACATTCAACAAAAAGGAGTATTTTATGCCTTGTGTAGAAGGAACATTCAGTGGAATTGAGTTAACAGAAACCCTCATAACAACACTGGAAACAGAAATTACGGCTAAATTATGTGACACAATTGCTGACTCGTTTGCAATTGGACTGGGCTATCAATCAGGTACACCTGGCTATGAGCAAGTCTTCCAGTACGTTCAAAAAATTATGCCTGGATGGACTTGGCTGAGTTTTCAGCAAGGGTCATGGGCAATCCGCAATGCTCACATCGATCCAAATGAAGCAGTTGTAGCCCATATACGTATCTTTGTCCTAGCGGAAGCATTGACAAAACCCTATCGTCAAAAAGTCGCTGCTGATGTATTTGCAACTGTCAAGAATATCCTTAGCTCCAGCGATAAGAAAGTTCATATTTTTGTTGACATCATTGAAGGGGAAGTCGATCTGACACTGCCACAAGACCTATTCGGCACACTATTGCAAGGTAGCGATCATAAGCTCCTCAAAGTGCCAGAAGTTGTCGAATTCATTAAAAAAGACATTGAAGAAAAGGGATTCGCTCATCCTTTCTTCTACTCAAGTTGGCTGCTAGACAATCGCAGTTAATGCATAAACATCATGAGGATCTGGTTCTAAAGCTTAAAGTAATCAAGGAGAGAAAAATGACCAGAAAAAGCTACTACGAGGGATTGGCAGCAGATTATTCTAAACCTGGTTTAGTTCCAACCGATTTAGGAGATCGACTCATCAAATTGGCTGGAGACCTAATTAAACAGCAGGAATCTACTTTACCACTCTACGATGTTACTAATGAAGCCAACCGATTACAGATAGAACAGGACAATAAAGAATGGTGGCCAAGTCACTGTGAAGCTCTCCGTCGTGGTCGTGCTGACCTGCTATCAGGTGAGTATCGGGACAATCCTCCCCTCGTCTATTTCTGTCAAGATGGCCCTTTTTATGGCAGAGATGCAGGGACGGCTATTGAGTCAAGTTGGTGGGCACTTCTATCTCAGCCAAGTGTGACAATGTGTTGGCCAATAGTCATGTTTCATGGAGAAGTGGTCTATTTTGAGTGGAAATGTGTTGATGATGTTACTAACGAAACCACTGCCAAAGGGAATGTAACCTTTTTACGACGCGGGCACAAAGGAGGTGTGTATTTGAAAACTGAACAGCTAACCTTCTACCGCGATGTTCATTCAGAGTTCTTCAAGCAAGCAGGACTTTGTGTTGAACCACCGAAAAAGTAATAGATAAATAAGGAAGATACTAATGGTATTAGCTCAATTATTAATCCGTAAGAAAACACATTTTGTCCTGTGGCGATCACGTTTTATTGACCCCCAACCTGCATTATTCATCGGAAACTTTCATTCACCCAATCCCTCACCTTTTGGCAACTTCACTACTCACCTTCTTCAGCAGTCACCGTTATTTCCTGATCTTTGGGAAATTGATGCTAATGCCTGTGGGCTGACTGATGGACAGGTTTATTACTACTGGTTCAAAGTGCGCGACGGGATTGAGGCATCTCCAAGCACAGAGCAAGTTTTGTATGTCACCGATCCCTTTGCTTATTCTATTGACCGCAATGTCAGCGCCCCAGTTCCTAACGAAGCTAATGGAATCACACTCAGTTTACCCGCTAGTCTAGTTTTATATAAAGGTGGGGAACTCCTTCCTACGGATGCTACAGGTCTATCAGTTAATCCAGAGAATAATGCCTACTTAGCCAATCTAAAACCTAACAATTCAACCGTAATTTATGAGTTGCCCACGCGATGGGTCAGAAAAGGCTCCAGCAAAGATCCTCGTGACATAGGTAAAACTATCGGTGTGGGAACTTTTCAAGATTGTCTTGCTCTACTGGATCGGGCAACAACAGCTCCTAGTTTTTCAGATCTCGATGAAATTAATCAAAGTGCTCATTTACTCGATTTAGGAGCAAATGTTCTAGAATTGCTTCCCCCGGAGGATAGTCCTCAGACGAGTGAATGGGGCTACGGGACTTCTCATTACTTCGCTCCTGACTTCGATTTAGGACGACCTGATACTAACCCCCAATCTACCGCTGTCAACGATCTGAGTACTCTTATCCAAAGATGCCACAAAAAGGGCATTCGTTTTTATCTAGACGCTGTTATGGCTTTCAGTTTAGATAATCCTATAAAGCGACTTAATTTCTTAGACTTCTTAAAAACACCAGAAGAAAAGAAATCAGATTTTGGTGGTGAATTCTTACGCTATGAATTTAAAGATTCAGATAAAATTCCTCTGATTTATGATCCTGTCTCAGGTCAAAATAATCAAGGCTATCCTTTTGTTCCGGCTCGACGATTCATGATGGCGCATATCAGCCACTGGATTGATTTCTATCACGTTGATGGTATTCGTATAGACAATATTGAGGGAATTAATAACTGGGACTTTCTTTTTGAATTTACACAACATGCGCGCAGTGAATGGCAGAATCGTGGTGGCTCAGATGATCGCTTTATCGTTATTGGTGAAGAGCTAGGTGTTCCTTTAGATTTACTTAGGCAAAAGCGTGTCGATTCTCTTTGGAATAAGAAGTTCTTTATGGAGACTCTACGAAGCGTTATCCTAGGACAGAATGCTGCGAAACTCGGCGAATCATCATTTGAGTGGAGTGTGCGAAAGTTGATTGACTGTCGGCTAGTAGGCTTTTCTGATGGGACTCAAGCAATTAACTATATTGGATCTCATGATGTAGGAGGCTTCGAGAATGAACGCTTTTACAACTATTTGGATAATAATCATGTTTATGATAAATCGAAACGATTTAAATTGGCTTTTGCTTGTCTAATGACTGCTGTTGGAACACCGATGATCCTTGCTGGAGATGAATTTGCAGATCAACTAGATTTAAACATTTATGATAAAGTCAATGACGACAAGGATCGAAACAAGCAAATAGATCCAGTCAATTTCACTCGTAAGAGCGATCCTTGGCGTAAAGAACTCTTTGATTACGTATCTCGGTTGGTTAAATTTCGTACTGCTAGCGAATCTCTATCCGTTAACGACACTGAGTTCATTCATGTAGATTTTAGCCAAGGCAAACGGGTATTGGTTTGGCGACGCGGACGACCCGATAGCTCTGATCCAGTGATAGTTGTGGCAAATTTTTCGGATTGGGGAAGCGATATTCAAAATCCATCTGCTGAATATCGTATTTCCAATTGGCCCTATACTTTAGGCCGTAATAATTGGAGAGAGGTAACTCAAAACCGACCTATGGATCCAGATTGGGTAGGACGGGAACCTATTTATCCTTGGGAAGCTAAAGTTTACACTTTAACGTAAGGGGATTTACTGGTGTGAACTTGTCTGCCAAGCTTCGTAATCAATTAAGAGTGGTAGTGGCGTGACCAGACTAAAATTGTGGGTAAAGCGATCGATGGCAATCGGAGGATACACTAGATTTAGATTATCCACTGTGCCGATGCTCGATCGACAAGTTCTCCATTTACCCAATCTCGATCTGTCCTACCTCATCGGGGGTGATGGCTCGGAATCTTTACTGCTCTTACATGGCATGGCAGATTGTGCCTTGGTTTGGTCGAGTTTGGCAGACCATCTGGGATCTCGATATCGGATTATTGCCCCCGATTTGCGCGGTCATGGCGAGAGCAGCAAAGATATTGCAGATTATTCCTTTACTAGCATTATCGCCGACTTAGAAGCCTTAGTGCAGCACCTGGGTGTGACAAAAGTTCATGTTCTGGCTCATTCTTGGAGTGCTAAAACAGCAGCGATTTGGGCAACCCAAAAGAGCGATCGCTTTTCCAGCCTAATCTTCGTCGATCCATTTTTCATGGGTCGCTTTCCCACCTGGTTTCGGCTGACTTTCCCCCTGCTGTACCGCGTCTTGCCCTTTTTAAAGGTTGTGGGTAGCTTCCCCAATTACGAGACAGTCGAAAATATCGCTCGCACTCTCAAACAGTATCAGGGCTGGTCGCCATTACAGCAACAAGTTTTCCAAGCAACGATCGAATCCCAATCCGATGGTACCTGGCACAGCAAATTTCCCCTGAATGCCCGCGATCGCATTTTTGAAGCGATTATGCAGGTGGAAGGTTTCACTGCGCCCATTAACATTCCCACCTTATTTGTTCAACCCGAAACTGGACTCAACCGCAGTAACTGGCAGCTACAGCCCTACAAATCTTATTGCCAGAACTTACAAATCTGTAAAGTACCAGGCAATCACTGGGCATTTTTGGTAGAGCCTGCTGCCTTTAACGATGCGATCGAGTGGTTTTTAGCTTATGCTTCAGGTTCGATCGCCTGTTGACCCCGTATTGCTATACCATCTTTATTCAGGTGTAAAAATTTGCTCAAACGGTTGTTGGCGATAAAGTCAGTAAATATCGAAATCACTATCAAGAGTAGCGAAGCGATCTTTTCGTAGCAACTCTTCAATTGCTTAGAGACAGTCATAAAAGTAAGGCGATCGCTCATGTAGACAAGTTGATTTAGCACTATGTCTGTTCTCAAGAGTGCGATCGCTCGTAGGTTAGGAAAATCATTACCATATGCGATCGCGTGAGTAACTTAATTATCATTACTATTCAGGTAGAAAAATTCGCTCAAACGGTTGTTTGCGATAACGTCGATAGATATCAAAATCACTATCTAAAGTAGCGATCGCGCTAATGTCTAACCGTTCTGAAATGGCAATTAAGCTTAAATCGGCAAAATCTCCTGGCAAGTCTGCATATCGAGCATTTAATTCCGCAATACGAGTAAAATCTTGGGTTAATAAAGGCACACATTCGTAGAGTTTCCTTGCCAGATCCAACAACAATTCATTTTGAGTGCGCCAATTAGAACTGAGTAGCCACATAACCTCCGTAACACAGCTATGAGTAGTAATTAATCGACTAGTACAACCTTCTAAAAAGCGACAAACTTGCAGGTGATAGTTATCATTGGCACTATAATAAGCGGTTAGAATCCCACTGTCGATCAGAATTTGGGGAGAATAAGTCATGAGTGCCGATGTTTGAGATAATCAGCGATCGCTTGTTTTCTTGTTCCTCTTTCCGACAAATCAGGGGGTGCATTTTGTAAGAGATGTTGAGGATGTCCCCCTCGTCTTTCAACAAACGTCCTATCTAACTTGAGGGTTAACCATCGTTCCTTGATCAGGCGTTTAATCAGTTCACTGCGGTTTATATTTCCTTCGTGACTTAGGATATCTGCTAATTGTTGCTCGGTTTCAAAATCTAATCTTACAGACAGCATTACTTGTATTACTCGTACGACGCATACAGCAATTATAGCCAATTTGAATAGCGATCGCGCTTATTGTAGAGACAGTCTTAAACCTAATGCGATCGCATGAGTAATCTAAACTACTATCCTTATTCAGGCATAAAAATTCTCTCAAATGGTTGTTTGCGATATCTTCGGTAGATATCGAAATCACTATCTAAAGTAGCGAGCTTTTCGTAGCAACTCTTCAATTGTTTAGAGACTCTCTTAAAACAAATGTGATCGCTAAAAACTAAGCTTGCTACAATCGATCTCGATGGTCGAATTAAAAAACTCTTGTAAATGGTATGACTCAAGAATTAATCGATTTAAGGCAAAGTATCTTAGATGGACGTTACCAAGATGCGCTAGACATAATCGATGAATTAGAAGGAATGAGCAAACAGGCAATCTTGAGAAATATTGAATCTTATCTAGTGCGTTTGCTAATTCATTTAATTAAAATACAGATAGAAAAAAGGACTACAAAGTCGTGGCGATCTTCTATTGCTAACTCAATAGTTAGAATTAAGAAACTTAACCTAAAAGACAACAAAAAATCTTATTACATCGAGCCAGGAGAATGGCAAGAGTATATAGCAGAAGCCTTAAATCCAGCTTTGAATGAAGCTTGCCTTGAAGTCAAAGAAGGTATTTTTGACTATAAACAGTTGAAAAAGGAAATTCAGAAAAACCAACTTTTTGATTGGGCTAATTATCTACTCGATTTAACCTATAAAAACTCAACCGAGCAACTTTCAGAGATGACGCTCGACTATTTAGAAAGTTTGGAATAAAAATCGCTTTTTCTTTTCCTATAATCAATAATTGCGATCGCTCCGCGCCTCGGCTTTGCCGAGATCGCGCTTTTTGTAGAGACAATCTTAAAAGTAAGGCGATCGCCCATATAGGAAAGTTGATGAGTATGCGATGTGTGTTCGTTCAAGTGCGATCGCTCGTAGGTTAGGAAAATCATTACCATCTGCGATTGCCCGCTCTTGTAAGTTGGGTTAAAACCTGAAACCCAACAAACCAAATCTTGCTGACCACCTCAATGACTGATAACAATAAATTTGCCTTTTAACTGAAGCAAGGCGATTACTAAGATTCAAAATTACCCACGATCTTATTAATTGTGTCCTCTGTGATATCGCCTTGATCTGACTTTGAGTAAATAGTAACCAAAATAATCTTGGTTGAAGTTTTGAGGTAGTAAATGAAGCGATACCCCCCACTTTTACCCTTTTGAATATTACTATTCCTAATTCTTACCTTGAATACAGTGTAGCGAATGCCTGGAATTTGATTCCCAATAATTTTACCTGCCTGTAACTCGTCAATAATCGGCTGGACATCAGAGCGGATATTACGATACCGTTTAGCTAAAGTGCGTAGGCTTCGTTTGAACTCAGGTGAAACCTGGATTTGGATTTGGGCTGGCTCATTCTGCATCAATCCCATCCCAAAGCTGGGAAATAGGAAGTGTATTCCCTGTCATTGCTTCTTGCCATCCCTGACGAAAACTTTCTTCTGCCGATTTCAGTGTAACACTCTCACGAAACAGACGAATTATTTGCAACAAACTGGGTAAGTATTCGTGGGGAGTTTGCTCGATTTCTCCAATTACTTGTTCAAGTAGCTTTGTTGTACTAGCATTGTCAGCTACAAAATTCTGGTCTGTCATTCTCGTACTCTGTTAACAAAACTCTGATTAACAGTTTAGCAGAAAAGGACGCTCCCTATAGTGCGATCGCTCCGCGCCTCGGCAAAGCCGAGATCGCGCTTTTGTATAGACAGTCTTAAACCTAATGGGATCGCCCATATAGGAAAGTTGATGAGTATGCGATGTCTGTTCTCAAGAGTGCGATCGCTCGTAGGTTAGGAAAATCATTACCATATGCGATCGCTTGTTTTCTTTATTCATACAATAAAGCCGTAATAAATTGTAATTGTTTAATTAAATAAGTCGTGCTGAGAACAATTGACCGTTTCTTTACTTTCATATTTTTCTCAACCTCAGATCGGTTCAATCTTTTAGAATAAGTTATCGCCAATTCTCTTCAACAGCTCAAAGCTTAAAACTTATGGTCGATTTAATTCAACAATCCTGTGATTATGTTTATGGCCCAGTTAACTCTTGGCGATACGGGCGATCGCTTGGCATCGATCCAATTGGTCTTGTTTCTACTTGTTCTTTCGATTGTGTTTACTGCCAACTAGGAGAAATTGAAAATAAAAGCCAACAAAGACAAATTTTTGTTTCCACTGCTCGAATACTAAAAGATCTACAAGCTTTTTCTCCTTGGAATGTCGATGTTATTACTCTAAGCGGTAGTGGCGAACCTACTTTGGCGTTAAATTTGGAAGAAATTATTGTCTCTATCAAAAAACTAACCGATAAACCAGTATTAGTTTTAACTAATGGTACTCTTTTAAATGATTCATCGGTTCGCCAAGGGTTATCGCTAGCTGACAAAGTTTCAGTTAAATTAGATGCTATTTCTTCAGAACAACTAAAACATATTAACCGACCTGTAGCTGAAATTCATTGGCATGAGCTTTGGTCGGGAATACAAAAGTTTCGCAGCGAATTTAGGGGCGAATTTGCAATACAAACGATGATGATGTCTCCCTGGAATAGAGATACCAGAAATAAATATATAGATTTGATGCGATCGCTTAATCCCGATGAAATTCAACTCAATACTCCTACTCGCCCCAAACCTTTGCAACATTTGTTAGAGACGCGGGGCAATTTCAGTCCTAGCGATTCTTTTCCTCTTGGCGATCGAGTCAAGACTTTTCATCTAGTAAGTACCGAAATTCTACAAGCTTTTGCTAACGAAATTCAATCCGCTACTGGAATTTGCGTGCGCTTTCCAGCAACTATTAGTGAATAAGGACTGGCGTTCCTACATTCGTCCATTCAATTCTATAAAAAGTAGATATTTTATTCCGCTCTGATAATTGTCCCGCTATTCCCCCTCAAAATCTCCACTGCATCTTCTAACTTGCCAATTCCCGCCATACTTCCCGTAGTTTTGACAAAACGACAAGCTGCTTCTACCTTCGGTTGCATCGAACCAGGCGCAAAGCTATAGTTGCTTAACTGCTGTGGGGTTGTGATATGTATGGGTTGTGCTTCTAGCGTACCCCAGTTAGCGTAAACGGCATCTACATCAGTTAATAGTAGTAAAGCATCGGCTTGTAATTCCGTTGCCAGTAATGCTGTCGCTAAATCTTTATCGATAACTGCCTCAATCCCACAAATACTTCCTGCTGGGGTAACAACAACGGGAATGCCACCACCGCCAGCACAGACGACTAATGCTCCCACTTTCACTAGCAAGCGAATTGTGGGTAATTCTAAGATCCGTTTTGGTTCGGGAGAGGGGACAACGCGACGATAGAAATTGCCATCGGAGGCAACTGTCCAACCTCTTTCTTTGGCTAACTGTCTAGCTTCTGTCTCTGAATAAACCGCACCGATCGGTTTAGTGGGTCGAGCAAAAGCAGGATCGTGAGGGCTTACTTCGATCTGAGTAAGGAGAGTAACTATTTGCCTTTTTGGTAGTTGATTGCAGAGTTCTTGTTCGATTAAATAACCGATCGCACCTTCTGTCTCCGCATCTAGAACATCGAGAGGATAGGGTTTGACTCCCTTGTAAGCTTCCGCTTGCATGGCGAGAAGTCCTACCTGGGGCCCATTACCGTGGGTGACTACCACCTGATGTTCTCTAGCAACAAGAGCGATCGCTTTGGCTGCCCGCTGAATATTTTGTCGCTGTATTTCTACTTCTGGAGGTTGACCGCGTCTAATTAGGGCATTGCCCCCTAAAGCAATAACTACTAGCATAATTATCTATCCTCCCAAGTTTTTACGGGCGAGAAATTGCGCGATTTGAGCAGATAGTCTCGGTTCTCCTATCTCAGCAAATTCATAGTGGGCGCGTATTACTGGCTTGTTAAGTTTCATTAGAGAACTCAGATCGCTAGGAGTGGCTGCTACCACTACGTCAGCTTCGGCATTGTTAATAGTTGCTTCCAGTGCTTTCAGTTGGGCAGGAAAATAACCCATGGCTGGCAATACCGAGCCGATATGAGGATAGCGGGCATAAACTTCAGCGATTTCTGGGACGGCAGAAGCCCTGGGATCGACGATTGCTGCTGCCTGAGCGCGGGTAGCAGCTACATAGCCTGCACCATAGGACATTCCGCCATGAGTGGTAGTTGGACCGTCCTCTACTACTAATACACGGCGATCGCGTACTGCTTCTGGATTGTCTAATTGAATTGGTGAAGCACCGCGAACGATAACTGCTTGGGGATTAACTCTTTTGACTGTATCGCTAACTCTCTGTACGTCCGCATCAGCAGCCGAATCGACTTTAGCAATAATTACAATGTCTGCCATCCGCAATACTACTTCTCCTGGGTGGTGAGTAGTTTCATTCCCAGGACGCAAGGGATCGACTAAAACCAGATGGAGATCGGGTTGAATGAAGGGAAAGTCATTGTTCCCGCCATCCCAAAGAATAATATCCGCTTCTTGTTCCGCTTGCTTGACAATCAATCCATAATCGACTCCAGCATAGACGATATTGCCAATCTCTAGATGGGGTTCGTATTCTTCCCGTTCCTCGATCGTACATTCAGCTACATCTAAATCTGCTTTGGTGGCAAACCGTTGCACTATTTGCTTTTCTAAATCTCCGTAAGGCATGGGATGACGGATAATTGCTACTCGCAAACCCTTTTGTCGCAGTAGTTTAGAAAGCCAACGGGTAGTTTGAGACTTACCGCAACCAGTTCGTACCGCAGAAATAGCGATTACGGGAACTCGGGCTGACAGCATGGTTCGTTTGGGACCCAAAAGTAAGAAATCTGCACCCGCTACCATTGCCCGTGATGCCAAATGCATTACTTCAGCATGAGTCAGATCGCTATAGGCAAACACAACACAATCTATTTGCTCGCGACGACAAAGAGATTCTAATTCTGTTTCGGCAATGATCACGATCCCTTCGGGATAAAGAGAACCCGCCAGCACAGGAGGATAGCGACGGTTTGCAATGCCCGAAATTTGGGCTGCGGTAAATGCCACTACTTCCACTTCTTTGTTATGGCGGTATACCTGATTAAAATTATGAAAATCTCGACCTGCTGCCCCCATAATAACAATTCTAGTAGGTGTTTGCTTTTGAGCCTCCATGAAATTACTCCTTACGTAAAATTAACTATATTATATTTTTAGATTGGAATTTTATTAAAAGTAGGATATAACGGCAATAGTTATGACTAAAACTTACGAATTAATAACTACATAAACTGCAAATTTTTGGGTGGTGGATATGTTTGTAATTATTCTCAAGCTGAGGATGTTGAATCAAAACCGCCAAAGTAAATTCAATCTTTAACCGACATGATAGTAAACAATATTCATGGAGATATAGAATCAAAAATATCTTTCCCTGAACAACCATTAGTGGATTTAAGCACTTACGATTTATCTAACTTTGATCGCGGAAAACCTAGCTGGCTAGTTATGCTGTGGTGGCTAGTCCAAGCGATCGCTTTTCCTTTAAGTTGGCACAATTTTAATAGATTTCGTTGTTTTTTATTACGCTTATTTGGTGCCAAAATTGGTCAGGGAGTAGTTATTCGCCCTACTGTCCGTGTTACCTATCCTTGGAAAGTAGAAATTGGTGATTATAGCTGGATTGGTGATGATGTGGTTTTTTACAGTCTCGATCGCATCATCGTCGGTTCTCATTGTGTCATTTCCCAAAAATCCTATCTTTGCACTGGTAGTCACGATATAGAAGATAAGTCCTTTGCTTTGATTACTGCACCAATTGAAATCGGGAATGGTGTTTGGATTGCTACTGATTGCTTTATAGCTGCGGGGGCAAATATTGGTTCCAATAGTGTAATTGGGACGAGAAGCAGTGTCATGAAAAGTATTCCCCCAGGGCAAGTTGCCTGGGGAAATCCCTGTGTGCTTCGTTATCCTCGTCAAGTTAAAGCATAAATTTGTTTGTTGAGCGTGAAAAAATATAAGTGCCTAAACAGATTATTTTTTTAATTGATTACTAGCAATTTTTATAGGGAAAAGGGAAAAATACTGTCCCTCACGACTCTAAGAATTGCTATAGTGCAAAAATATTATGCTACTCATTTTGTATAATAGATTTTTTAATTTTGGGAGCATATTTTAGATTAGCGATTATTATATCTAAATCTCCAATTACTTCATTTAAATAAATTTTGATTTTATTGTAATCATTATTTACAAATAGTATAGTTATTATCGTATCTAATTTATAAAAAAGCTTTTCCATTTTTCTAAAAACAATAAACATAAAAAAATCTAGATTTAATCATTAAAATATTAATTTTACAGTATTAAATTTATATTTTCCTGCTGTTCAAAATTAGAAATCCAGTCCTGAATAATTTTTTTAATATAAGGATTTTGAGTTTTCATCAATTCAAAGTCACGAATTTCGGTATCAGTCAAATCAGGGTGATATAAATCAAACAACAAAATAATTCTTGTGAAATCACTATTATTCCAAGCCTCATGAACAAAACTATCGTCAAAAATTAATAGCTTACCTTCAATAAGTTTCTGAGATTTTTGTGCGACACAAAGCTCACAGTTATCTGGAACTATCAAAGGAAGTTGACAACGTAAAATAAAATTAAACGGCCCACAATGAGGGGGAATGTGACTTCTTTTTGTTAATGCTGAAAAATGCAGCATCCCTGTAATTCGAGGAATTGACTGAAGAATATTAGTTGTAATTGGACATAAATTACAATTTTTTTGAAACTTTCTGCCATATAGAGAAAAAGGAAAAGTATTCCATTGATCCCCATCATAATTACCAATAGAATCAGGAAAAAAATTTTTAGGTTCTTTGTAACGAATAAATCTGCTGTTATCTGCTAGACACAGGTTTAATAACTCTTGTTGGATTAATTTATACTGTTCTTCCAGTTGTTGAACCCATGAAAAATTGCGTGAATCATACCACGGTTGGGCTGTTAAACCTGGTATGTAAACGTTAGTCGGTCTTTGTAGGGGATGTTCGGAACATAATAAGGGTTCTTCTTTGGTGAAAACTTTGAACAAGTATTCAATTCGATTCATGATTTTTATTAATCGCTAGAAAATTATCAATTTAAGGAAACAAAATAATATTTACTACTTTTGTTCTTATTTCGCGAATAGCAATTTAGATGCTCCCTTGGTTTCTTTGAGATAAATCAAATATGGTTTCATGTGTTTTTTCGCAAAATTAACCATAGAAGTATGTTCTAGGTGAGTAGTCCAAATGCCGAAGGGGATATTAGCTTTGGCTTGAAGTTGAATTGCTGTAATAATTAAGAATGTAAATCGACCCAGGTTTTGAAGTCTTGGTTGCATATAACCGCAACTGTAACGAATAGTATCAGGAGCAGTGCGATGAGTAATTAGCCAACCAACGATCTGTCCTTGGTAGCGCAATCCTAAACTATTAATAGGTTCTAAACTTTCTTCATATTTAAAAGGGATTAGATCTGGATGAATCCATGACTCTGTTTTTTGTTCTTGGATAACAACCCGTTCTTCGGGGGTGATTTCTACCCAAGGAAAAATAGAATAGGAAGCAGGAAGTTTCCAACGTCGACGCATCCAAGGTGCATTGCTCATCTGATGAGTCGATGCTTTACAGATTACTCTTCGAGATTGGGGAGGCGACCAACCGCATTTATCTAGTAAATGTTCCACAGTCGAAGTAGTTGGTTGACCAGTTGTATAAACAAATTCTACGTTGGTGCAACCTTTGGAATATAATTCTGTCTCTAAACGAGTCAGTAAAGCAGTACCAATTCCTTGATGACGATAAGATTGGATTACAAACAGGGAAAGAACTTTCGCTGATTTATCTTCTTGGATTTCAGCCAAGACTAAACCAATTGGATTTCCTCCAATAGATGCACCTATTGCTACTGTATGTCCATCAGAGTTTATAGTTTGCAACTGAGGGCGATATATAGGGTATGTCAGAGAGCTATAAAGAAACCCTGCACCAAAACTAGCGAGACGAGTCAAACTAAGCATAACTGTTCATAAGGTATTGATTTCTCAGCAGCTTTTCGATGATCAATAACAAAAATTTTTGTTCTTGTTGTGATGAGCAATGACTTAACCATGCTGCTGCTTCTGGTAATAACCAAGGTTGAATGTGTTTCCAAGTAACATGATTTAGCTTTAAATAACGCTGGAGATAAATAGCGCAAAATAAACCACGAAAAAGCAACCAAGGGATTGAAGTTAAATTAATTGGTGCTTCCCCAATAATAAGTACCAATAAAGTTCGAGCTACATCAGCGTGAGAATTACCTTGTACGGCATTGAGCCAATCAATGACAGTAGATTTGGAGGGAGAAAGTATAATATTATCGGGATGAAAGTCTCCGTGACAAAGTGATCGCCCTGTAGGTAATTGATCCAGTAAATCTAATATTGCTTGTTTTTTGGCTTCTGGTAACACTTTTACGGCTTTAATTTGCAGTTTTCTTTGTTTTTGTAAAGAGACAAGTTGAGGAGCATCGCATTGATGAATCTTGGTTTGTAATTCTGCCAGTAATCTAGCAAAATAAAATATTTTCCAAGGTTTTAAACGAATATCAGTCAACATAGAATTGCCGATAATTCGCTCGCTGACAATTCCCCTTTTACCATCTACTTGAACAATGCCTTCGACTTCAGGAACAGCTAACCCTGCTTGATAGACAATTTGAGTAACCTTGGTTTCATATTCTATCCAAGCTGTTGAAACATTCTGGAAAAATAATTTAATTACTTGATGATCTCCCCAACAGAATACCTCCGCAGACTTTCCTAATCCAATTTGTTCGCCTTTATTCATTAAATGACTACAACTGTATATTTTAAGTAAATCAATAGCCTTTTTCTATGAAAACAATCAATAGACTTTATACTTCTTTATGTTGCGACTGTACACGAGAAAAAGAAGAGATGTTTGACATTTAATGTAAATAAGAGGCCAGATTCCATATCACTTACAAGTAACAAGAAATACTGACCAAAATGTTTTATTAGATGACGAAAAATTTATGTAGTTCCCTAACTTTTGACTACCGTGTATGACACAAAATTTAGTTTATCATTTTAGTAATGAGTACTACCAGAGCCGTAATTAGTTTTATTGCCTTTACCACCGCCAGCTACAGATTCTAACTGTTCTTCGGAAAGCTCTTCTCCAAAAGAAAGTTGTTTTTCTTGCATAACACTAAGTAGTTCTTCTTCGGTAAATTCATAGCCTTTTTCTGAAGCAATTGTTAAGATCGCCTCTGGCCCTTCTGCTGCTTGTAATTGCTGGCGTAAAGTAGCATCACTTTTAGAAGTTTCGATCATATCGCATACTGATTCAATTGACATTTTTTGTTCCTCTCAATAATTTATGTTTAGTTGAATTTATCTTGTTCAAAAAAATATTTTTACTTAAATTAATTCAACAATTTAATAATACTAATTCCAGAAATATTATTCAATACTTTTATGTATAAAATACAGTAATAAAATATTGTAAAAATTACAAAATACTTGTTTAATCTTTATAGAAAATCTTTGACTTTAAAATTCAAGTTCTATAGCTATATTTAGATAAAAATTAGATATATTTATTACCTAATAAAGTAATATCTCAGGCTATTTTAGTCTGAGATATTATCTAAAAATAACTATCGATCTTAGTTTAATATTTATTGATAAATGTTAAACGCTTTTTAAAATTGCTTTCGTTATGTTCTTATAATTGTAGAAATCAATTTAATTTTTAGAAGCGATCGCACTTTTAAAGAAACCAGCCTAAGCTACATTTGGTTCATTGTGCTGATTAATGGTTTTGGACAGTTAAGCTGAGATAAATCTGTCAACTGTTGACCAGGTTTTAAAAAGTCGATTAATAAAACAATGCGATCGCTCGTGCCTAAATTCCAGGCTTCATGTTCTACAGTATCGTCGAAAATCAAACATTTACCTTTCTGCCAACTCTTGGTTTGATCGCCAACTCTTATAGCACAACGTTCGGGTACATTTAGACCTAAATGACAACGAAGTACTTTGTTAGAACATCCAGTATGAGGAGTAATTTTAGTTCCTGATGCTAGACGAGAAAATCCTACTGTCGTTATGCCTGGTATGGTTTCGGCTAACTGTGTTGTTTGGAGGCATAATTGACAATTTTTTTCTAGCTTTATGCCAAAAGAATACAAGCCAAAGACTTTCCAACCTTGATTGTATATATCTTTCTCGGGCCAATCTATTAAATTTTCTGATTTTAATTGCTCGAATTCTTGTTTGATTAATAGCCAATTTGTCTCTAGGACTGAAAGAAATGGAAAATGACTTAATTCAAAAAACATAATTATTTTGCCTGTAATGAGAATATTTTCTACTTTTACTTATTGCGACATAACATAGGCTTTCGATTCAATTTTAAATTGGGGAATTTGCTGATATCGAGTCAGATCGCAGGTATATTGTTCGCAGACCAAACTAATACGAGATTCTGATGTTTTGACTCGATTAACTGCATGGGTCAAACTGCCATGAAAATATAACAGCGTATTTTGTTGGGGTTGAATTTTTCCCACTTGATTTCCTTTTCTAGTCAAGATTAGTTCTCCACCTTCCATATCTGATGGAACTCGAACATAAAGAACGCTAACAACTTTAGGAATAACAGTCTGGTGACAATATTCAGCAATACTGCAATCAACGTGAGGCTCAACGCATCCTTTTGCCTGCACAATTAAAGGATTAAGATAAAAAACATTACATTGAGGCATCAAAGCAGTTTGCAAATAAGATTGAAGAAAAGGAAACTGCTGGTTAACCATCTCGATTTGCGATCGCTGAAATACCAGAGAAAATCCCTTAGTTCCTGTAAAATGCTGGCTTAATTTACTCTCTGCTAGATAAGGAGAGGCAAGTATTTCTTGTTCGAGGGACTTTAAATATTCAGGATTAAAAGTTTTTGAGCGAAGAGAATAATATTGATTTTGAGTTATTTCCATTTATTTTGTATCGCTAATTGCTAGACAGGCAAACTTATCGGCGGCAGCTTCACGAGAATTGATTTTAGCCACTCTGGTCAAAGTTTTACCAATAGTGATCATTGTGGTTTGGCTTTCTTGCTTAATTGCTTGGCTGTCATCTCCCTGACCCCATTTTTTGATTTCATAGTTGCGAACCTTGTTGTAAACTTCTTTGTAGGGAAACTTAATTTTGAGGGGTTCTTGGAATTGAACATCAGAACCTTGATGAAACCGAACAATACCATAAGGTGTTGCTTGATAGACTTTATGAAAAGTACGGCAGAAACCGCCCATATCTGCATAGTCCCAACCTTTAGTTCCTTGCAGAATGCCATAAAAACTAGAAGCTGAAATTGAAGTAAAGACATTGGCTAGAGGATTTCGTCCTTCTCGACATTTAATTTGCTCTTGGCTAAAATCAAAATGCCAAGTTTGAGAACCATCTGGGAACACTACTTCTAACTGATAGATTACTTGCCAGTGGCAATATTCTAAAAATAAAGATTTTTGATTTTGATTAAAAAATTGAGGTAAATTAACGCATACTTCTTGCTTGATCGCGGTTCTTATTTGATCAGGATGATCTGGCTCTAAATTAGGATCGACCAATCTGCTGTTGACATTCACAGGACAGAAAAATAAACTAGGGCGATCATCTTCAATCATCTCTACAAACTCAGAATGTTGAGGCAAATGAATGCACTCCCCTTGCTCGATCTGCACCACATCTCCTGGATCGAAAGCAAATACTTTCTCGGCAATTTCTGGACGGATTTGTCGTACATCACGACAGAATTGTTCTCGCGTTACGGGAAAAGTAATCTGATTTAACCAAGATGAAGCATTGATGAATTTAAAACCGTTAGCACCTGGGGCGATCGCTTTAGGTTTAATTAAACTAACTAAATATAGTAAATTACCATAGGCAGAATAGGGAAAGGAAATCCTCCGATTATGTTGATACTCCATCTCTAACATTGGTTGCCAACTAGCTAGTAAAAAGTCAATCTGACCATAGCGAGACTTAACTTTACTTATTGTTTCTGGGTTAACTACCGAGTCAACCTGATTCCAAAATACCCCATTTTTGTCAACAAAAACCATCCCGAATTCAGGGACGCGATTTTCTGAACGAGTAGTCAACAAGCGAGTAGAGCCAAGACGAACTTCACTCCAATCTCTTAAAGGATAAATATGTCGATAGCCTAATTTACGCAGGCAGCTTTCTAGACACTTATCTCTGGGAATGAGAACATCAACGTGTTTGGGTAAATAAGACAGAGAACGAATATCAAAATGATCTGTGTGCTGATGAGAGATGACTAAAGTGTCAAATTGAGGCAGGCGATCAATAACTATTTCTCTTTTGGGGCAAATGTCTTCTATTTCTTCGCAGTGTGAATCCCATAGCACTGGATCTATCAAAACCTTGCAGTCTTGGGTTTCCACAAAAAGAGAAGCATGACCAATAAGCTGAATTTGCATAGTTTTCCTTTGGAAAGTATCTTTACCTTGATGAATTAGATGCCAGTGACATCTTTTCTGGTATTTCCTGTGGCTGAGAATTACCATTCTGCTCGGATTTTTGGGTAAAATCTGGTTTATTCCGTCTGATGAGAGTTTTGCCAATAATCACTATCGTAGTTCCGCTTTCTAGCTCAACTCCTTGACTGTGATTGACTTGAGTTAATTTTTCAAGTTCATAGTTGCGAACCCGCTCAAAAACTTCATCGTAAGGGAACTTAGCGTACAGAGGTTGTGGTAATGAAAAATTAGAACTTTCTTCTATTGATTTAACGATGCCGTAAGGAGTTGCTTGATATAGCTTCTGAAAACTACGAGAAAAACCACCCAAATTAGCATAATCCCAGCCTTTAGTTCCCTGCATAATGCCGTATAAACTAGAAGCAGCGATCGCATTAAATAAATTAGCTAAAGGATTGCGTCCTACCTTACATTGAATTGGCTCTTGGCTAAAATCAAAATGCCAAGTTTGAGAACCATCTGGGAACACTACTTCTAACTGATAAATTACTTTCCAGTGGCAATATTCTATGAATAAAGAGTTCTGATTCTGATTGAAAAATTGAGTCAAGTTAACGCATACTTCTTGCTTGATCGCCGTTTTCAGTTTATCGAGGTCATACTGCTCTAAATTATCATCAACTAGTCGGCTATCAACATTAACAGGGCAAAAATCTAAAATCTGGCGATCATCTTCCACCATGTTTACAAAATCAGAGTCTTGAGACAGATAAGAGCATTCACCTTGATCGATAGTAATGACATCTCCAGGTTCAAAGGTAAATACTCGATCAGCGATTTCAGGACAGGTTTGCTGAACATCACGACAAAATTGTTCTCGCGTTACGGGAAAAACAATCTGGTTTAACCAAGATGAACTGTTGATAAACTTGTAACCATTTGCTCCAGGAGCGATCGCTTTGGGTTTGGTCAAGCTAATAAGCTTAAGTGTATCGCTATAACTTGAGAAAGGAAAAGACAGATTATAGTTATGTTGATAGTGTATTTCTAACATTGGTTGCCAACCAGCCAATAAAAAATCGATCTGAGGATAGTGAGATTTAACCTCACGAATCGTATCTAGGGTTATCCTCGAATCAACCTGATTCCAAAATACGCCATCGGAGTCGGCAAAGACCATGCCATATTCGGGAACACGATTTTCTGAACGAGTGGTCAACAAACGGGTTGAACCAAGACGAACTTCACTCCAATCTCTTAAAGGATAAATATGTCGATAGCCTAATCTACGTAAGCAACTTTCGAGAAACTTATCTGTAGGAATGAAAACATCAACGTGCTTGGGTAAATAAGCTAAAGAGCGAAGATCAAAGTGATCGATATGCCGATGGGAAATTACTAGGGTATCGAATTTGGGAATTTTTTCCAGAATGACTGCTTGTTTGGGGCAAATATCTTGCATTCCTTCTACTATAGCTGGGGTGTATAGCAAAGGATCCATGAGAATTTGGCAATCTTGAGTTTCGATAAACAGAGAAGCGTGACCAATTAGGTGGATTTTCATAGTTAAATTTTGGTGTTGGTTAGACTGGGTAGCGAAATAAATAATTTTTCCTGGGTTAATTCTGCTTAGGGACTTGCCAAGTTTTGGCGATTATCGCCTGTATGTCGATCAAGGGATCTAAAATCTAATTTTTGTTGCCCAAATCTCTTTTGAGATTCGCGATTACATAGTTAGCCGAAGGCATCGCTTGCTGGAAAAATCGACTTGGAATTTGGTAAAAGATCTAGTAATAAATTTTTATTTTGCCTAGCCATTCCCATGGCTAACAATCTCAACAAATCAACATAACCAAGATATGTTTCATACCGTTGTCGCTTATCTGGTGGAATTTTGTCGAATTCAACTCCTTTACCCCAACGATGAATAGTATTTGGTTTAATTTTTAAAACTTTAGCAATCAGATTGATGCATTTTTCTCGATACCCATGTTCCGATTCTATAACTAGAATCTGGTCTTCTGTATAGCGTGGTCTACCGTTTTCTTTGATATCTTCTAATCCAAACCATCGCCGACAAAAAATTCTGGGGTGCATACTTTGTTCTGAAGCGATACAAGATTTGAGAATTTGGTGATCGATATTTGTGGTTAAAAACATAACTACAGTCTCATTAAATTACAGTTTAAATAAGAGCTAGACAAAAATTGATTTAAACCCTATTCAATCATCAGCTTAGAAAGTCCGTAGCGCGATTGCAGATACAATCATAACCATACTTACGTACTTACGTACTTATTAGTTAGTTCAGAAATAGCTTGTTTTGCTGGTTGTTCGTTTTCTGTACTTACAGCTTGAGTAAATTCTTATAAAAGTTGTGCATCATCATTAGTTTTTTGCAAAAAGCAGTTTACTGTTTCTATGCTCATGACTAATGCCTACTTTTTGTTATTTTCTATTAACAATCTGATAACTAGATGCTATAGATAGAGTGGCTAATAGCCACCCTAATCATCTGGGATTATTTACTCTGATTAATTCATAAACCAGTCTCCGATGGTTGTCCCAGCATTAATTACTGCTGCGCCAAGCTCCATCGCTCCACCAGTTCTCCGACCATCTGCTCCTCCTGCAACAGCCTGAAGTTCTTCTTCGTTGATTTCTCCTGAATCTAGTTTTGCTTGATACTCATTCGTAATCTTTCCAATCTCTGTCCAAAGTTCATCGGCAGAACATTGATAACCAGACTTATTAGCAAGTTCAGAGACATCTTGTTTAGCTTGTTGTTTATTTTCTGCATTCAAAGCTTGAGTAAACTCTTGTAGAAGTTGTGCATCATTATTTACTTTTTGCAAAAATTGATTAACTGTTTCTACGCTCATTACTAATATCTCCTTGTTTTTTGTTTTTAAGTGAATAGCAACAATTTAAAAGAAATGAGCTTTGTGTACAATTCATATTTTTCATGTAAAAATAGCTTTTTTAATCCTTTTGCTTTCGATCTAATTTTAAATTTAGTCTTGTCAAAAAAAGTATGTTTAAAATTAATATTGTTAATTGTTTAACTATTGTGATTGTTATAAGCTTGTCTCTAGAAGTTAAATCACAATTTACTTAAGTAATTCAACTATCTTGAGTAAATAAGAAACTACAACTACCAAGGTAGTGATTAAATATTGATGAAACTTTTCTCTAATTAATTAATTAATCGAGGAACAAAAAAATGTCTGAATATAAAACTCGTAGAGAGCTTGAATCTAATCTAATTGCTAAGGCATGGAAAAATGAAGCTTTCAAACAACAACTAATGAGCAATCCTAAATCTGCGATCGCCGAAGCAGGTATTAGTTTACCTGAAAATATTAAAGTTGAGGTGATTGAAGAAACAGCTCAAACTTTTTATCTTGTGATACCTCAACCACCAAGTCAAGAAGAAGAATTTTCCGAAGCCGATCTTGAGGCTGTAGCGGGAGGTTTTTGGGAAGTTAACATAGGTAGTCCTTTTAGCAACAATAGTTACTAACATTTTCATAGTCTAAATTCATCTTACTGCAAATTTGACTAGGGATATATTTGTCAGAAGCGATATATCCCTAGCCAGCTGAAGTAAAAAATTATTAATGTAGTTATGAAATATTGAACATGGAAAATCACCACAGAAAACATTGGCAGTGAAAATGATTACTAAAAATTAGGATATTTCCAATTTTTGTTTCTCAATCGAGCTTAACATCTATTTATTTTATTTTGTTCAACATAATTAGTGCTTACCTAACATGTTTATCGATTCATTTAAAAACACTTTACTAATTGCCAAAACTAGTTTAGATGAGAGACTCGTTTCTCATAAAGCGATATCTCAGATGAGTCAAATAGCAGATTTACTACCAACTTTTCCCTCTGCCTCGCAAGCACTTTTAGAATGTCATCTAGACTCGCCCGAACCAAAAGCCGATTTTTTTGCTGCCTTTTCCACTGCAAACTCAGGTAGGGAGGCGTTAGCCAGAGGATATCAACCCCTAACTAGTTTAAACAATAATCCTGTTTGGAGTCGTGTATTCAATTTTTGCGAGCATTGGACAGATACTAATTCTCCTCTTTATCAAGAGGTAGATCGTGTTTGGCTAGAATTCGATCTAGTTAATCCTCAATCTGCAAGAATATCAGAACCTAGCTTCTTTTTTGGTACTGCTGAAGGAATTAAAAACGAAACAGAGAATACTGCTTCACCTAATGGAGTTTCTGATAATTACGGTTGGGTTACTGATGAAGCTCTTAGATTACTGCTAAATAAACCTTTGCCAGATTTAGTAAAACAAAATTTGTTGACTTGCTTTAACTCTCTACCACCTGAAGGACGAGTGTTTCAAGTTGGGGTAATGTTACCCAGAAAAGCAGAATCTCAAATAGTAAGATTGTGTATTGAGAACATTGCTATCGACAATATTCCAGACTATTTGAGCAGTATAGGATGGCAGGGTTCGCTTGCTGAATTAAAATCTGTTTTAGCCGATCTATCTTCTTATGCTAATTTTATTTCACTTAATTTTTCTGTCGGAGATATTGTTTTTCCCAAAATTGGACTGGAGTGCTATATCGATAAAAAACTGCGAATTAATCCCAAATGGCGGTTATTTCTTGATTATTTAGTAGAACAGCAACTATGCACCCCAGAAAAAGCAGATGCTTTGTTAAACTATCCTGGATATTCAGTAGAAAAATCTCATCAAGATCTTTGGCCCAGTAATTTAACTAATGCTTCTAAATTTGTTTATCCAAACTTGAAAAGCACTTTTGTACGAATTTTACACCACATCAAAATCGTTTATCAGCCCGATCAACCCCTAAAAGCAAAAGCTTATCTTTGGTTAGGACATTTATGGCTTTCTTCTCAGGGTGTATTTGAAAAATAGTTTGCCTGACTGTTTATTGTATTGTCTAGAAAACATAAGCTTTAGAAGCTGATCTGATTTCTATAGTTTTAGACAATTTGAAAAACGCGATCGCTAATCGTAAGATTAATTGCTCATTAGTCGTAATACTTTAGTTAACCTGAATTACCGCTTTTTTTTATTCATAAACTCCCTGAAGTTAGAAGATTTAGGGGGTTTTTAGGTAGAAAACTGGATTTGTTGAACATCTTTTTAGGAACACGAGTAAAAAAATACATTAATTAGCCAATTTTTTTCATTGTTTATATCTATTTGGCTTTGTATAGTTATTGCAAGTTAGTAATCTATCTAAGCTTATTAATCCTTTATTAACACTACTTGAATAACACTATTAAAGTATTTATATAAACATAGATTACTGTTTTATTTCTCATCAATAAACCAACAGCTAATTAAAATTAAGTTGAGAATTTTAAAGTGAAAAATAATCAGATTGAAGCAAACAATAATTCTATTAAACTTCCTCCATCGGATCATAATGTCTTACACGATCCCAATGTCTTATACGATGCCAATCTAGATTCGCCTAATATTCGAGTTTTTATTATTGATGACCAAAAATCTGTATGTCAGCAACTGCAACATCTGCTTGAACCAGAAGTTGGGTTAGAAGTAGTAGGTACAACAACCAATGGTGCATCCGCAATTAACCTAATTGAATCCTTGCAGCCAGATGTAGTTTTAGTCGATCTCAAAATGCCTGTAATAGATGGATTTGAAACCATAGAAATTATTGTTGAACGCTTCCCTGAGTGTAGAATTTTAGTTTTGAGTTCTTCAGACAACAAAGATGATATCAAACGAGCCTTAAAAGCTGGAGCTAGAGGCTATTTACTCAAAAGCACCTCAATCAAAGAGATAGCGGATTCAATTCGTTCGGCTGGCAAGAGACACTTTCAACTTAGTCCAGGGTTATTTACTAAGATATTCTTGCCTAAATTGAAGAAGGAAGTCCTAGAAAGTAGCAAAGCTTCAGAATCAGCCAAGCCTCAAACATCTAAGCAACAAAAGAGTTCTTCATCCAAAAAAGAAAATAAACTGTTTCGACAAGAATCGTTAGAGCGGTTATCTTCTCCCGAACGATTAGACCAACTAATGCGCGTGGTTAATCCAAAAAGCTGGATTTCTCTGGCGACATTAGGAGTCTTGGGAGTGTCAGCTTTAACTTGGAGTATTTTTGGGCGTATTCCTATTACAGTTCAAGGATCAGGGGTACTGGTCTACCCGAGTACAGTTGTCTCAGTACAGACAAAAAGTTCGGGACAATTGATAGATTTAAAAGTAGAAAATGGTGATGTAGTCAAAAAAGGGGAGATCATCGCTAGGATTGATCGTAGTGATCTGCAAGAAGAATTAGAATTAGCCTTAGCTAAACTAGCTCAATTAGAAAATCAAAACTCAGAAGCTGATGTAGTTCAAAATCAACGCCAAAATCAAGATTTACAAGCAATCTTAGAACAACGCCAAACCTTAGAGCAAAGACTAGAGATTTTAGAAGATTTGGCTCCTACCCTCAAAGAAAAAGGACTATCAGCTATTCAACGTCAACGCCAAAATTTGCAACAACGTCAGCAAACTTTAGAAGCGTTAAGACCTACTTATAAACAGCGATTTGAAATTCGGCAAATGTTATTTCAAAGAGGTGCAATCTCTGAAGATACTTTGCTCGAAGCCAGACAACAATACTCAGATAACATCAGTAATATTGATGAAATTGAAGCTCAGTTAAAAGAGCTTGATGTTAAAGAGGCTGATGCTCTTCAGCAATATCTTTCCAATCTTAATGAAGTCAAGAATATTCAAGCCCAAATTCAAGAACTAGACAGTAAAAAAGCGGGTTTAGCTCAACAAGACTGGGAAAATTCCACAACTCGCGACAAAGAAATTCAAGAAGTTGAACGAGAAATTGCTCAAATCCAGCAAAAAATCGCCAGTGAAAGTCAGATCGTTAGCCCACATTCAGGTAAAATTCTCGAACTTACTGTTAATCAGGGGCAGGTAGTTGAATCGGGAACTCGCCTAGCTAGTATCGACACTGATAATCAAGGGGGTAAATTGGTAGGCATGACATATTTTCCCGTCAAAGATGGTAAAAAAGTTCAGCCAGGTATGGAGGTTCAAATTACACCCCAAACTATTAAGCGAGAACGGTTTGGCGGTATTGTCGGTACGGTAACTAAAGTTTCTCCCTTCCCTATTACTACCGAAGCTGCTGCTAGCGTTGTGGGTAATCCGCAAATAATTGCTGGATTAGTCACAGAAAGCGAACCAGTAGTAATTCAAATAGCAGCAAAATTAGCATCAGATCCTGAGACCTTTAGTGGCTATAAGTGGTCTTCTTCTTCAGGGCCTCAATTAAAAATTTCTTCAGGCACAACCACATCTGCCAGAGTCAAAGTAGAAGAAAGATCGCCGATTTCTTTTGTCTTTCCAATTTTGAGGTCTATCAGTGGTATCTACTAATCTTTCCCAACCAACACTCCTCGATCTTTGGCGATATCTACAAAAATTGTTGCCCAAACCCAACCAGCGAGTTAAAACACCCACAGTCTTACAGATGGAAGCAGTTGAATGTGGGGCAGCAGCATTAGGAATTATTCTTGGTTATTATGGTCGTATTGTCCCCTTGCCTGAACTACGACAAGAATGTGGCGTTTCTCGTGATGGTAGTAAAGCTTCTAACGTTCTCAAAGCAGGAAGAAGATACGGATTAGAAGCAAAAGGACTAAAAAAAGCCATCGACAAACTGCAAGAGTTAAATCCACCCTATATTGTGTTTTGGCAGTTTAACCATTTCTTAGTAGTAGAAGGATTTAGCAAACAACGAGTTTATCTTAACGATCCCGCCAGTGGCCCTCGCAGCGTCTCCTGGTCAGAGTTTGATGAAGGTTATACAGGGGTAGTCTTGGTGATGAAACCAGGGCCTCAGTTTAATAAAGGAGGCAAAAAGCCAAACGTTTTAGTTTCTTTGCGATCGCGATTACAAACAGTAGTCGGTGCTTTAGCTTACTGTACGGCAGCAGGATTTTTTCTGACCCTAATTAAGTTATTAATTCCTGTATTTAGTCAAATATTTGTCGATGAAATTTTGGTTCAGGGAAGAATGCACTGGTTGCGTCCTTTAATTCTGGCGATGGCAATTACCGCAGTTTTTCAAGGAACATTAACTCTGCTGCAATTACGCTATTTACGTCGGTTAAAAATTAAACTGGCAGTGGGAATGTCTGGTAGCTTTCTTTGGCATATTCTCCGTTTACCCATCGGATTTTACGCTCAAAGATTTGCAGGGGAAATAAGCGATCGCACTCGCTTAAATAACGACGTAGCAGAGATTCTTTCAGGACAATTGGCAACCACAATTATTGACACTGCCATGATTGTCTTTTTTGCGATCGTGATGTTTCAATACGATGAAATACTGACAATGATGGTGATTGGTTTTGCTGCGATTAATATTTTGACCCTCCGCTGGATTTATCGTCAGCGAGTCGATGCCAACCAAAAATTAATGCAAGATTATGGTAAGGCTGCTGGAACTTCAATTGCAGGACTGCAATATATAGAAACTCTCAAAGCCTCGGGAGTGGAATCTGACTTTTTCTCTAAATGGTCTGGTTATTATGCTAAAGCTCTTAATTCCCAACAAGAACTGGGAGTAGCTAATCAATTTTTGTCAGGATTACCTGTGATGTTAACGGCTCTTTCCTCTGCTCTACTTTTGGTGATTGGGGGTTGGCGAGTTATTGACGGACACCTTAGTATCGGGATGTTGGTAGCTTTTCAGGCAATAGTTAAGAGTTTTCAAGAACCTGTTAACAATTTGGTCAACTTTGCGGGAACTTTGCAAGAACTTGAAGGTAATATCATTCGTCTAGATGATGTACTCGATAATCCTACCGACTCTTCTACTAACCATAAGGAAAAACTTTTCTTAACTCCGCGAGAAGATAATAGCCAAATAATTCCCCCTGTATCATCTCGCTTAAAAGGGTATATCGAATTAAATAATCTCACCTTTGGTTATAGTCGCCTCGATCCGCCCTTGATTGAAAACTTATCTCTATCAGTCAAACCAGGACAGCGAATTGCTTTTGTTGGAGGAAGTGGTTCTGGTAAATCGACGATCGCTAAATTGGTTGGGGGACTCTACGAACCTTGGTCAGGAGAAATTCGCTTTGACGATCAACTCCGAGGCGAAATTCTCCATCAAATTTTAACTAGTTCAATCGCGATGGTGGAACAAGATATTTTTCTGTTTACAGGCACAGTCAAAGATAATCTGGCTCTCTGGGATACAACCATTGCCGATAAAAATTTAAGACAAGCCTGCCGAGATGCTGCGATTGAGGACGTAGTTAACTCTCTTTCAGGGGCTTATAACTCGCAGTTACAAGAAGGAGGAGGAAATTTAAGTGGTGGTCAACGACAACGATTAGAAATTGCGCGGGCTTTAGTTAATAACCCTTCGATTCTGATTATGGATGAAGCCACCAGTGCTTTGGATGCCGAAACCGAAAAAATTATTGATGGGAATTTGCGACGACGAGGTTGTACTTGTTTAATTGTTGCCCATCGTCTGAGTACAATCCGTGACTGCGATGAAATTATTGTCTTAGAAAGAGGCAAAGTCGTCCAAAGAGGTACTCATGAGCAACTGTGGCAACAAGAAGGAGTGTATGCACAACTAATTAAAAGTGAAGGTGCAGATTTAGGAAGTAGTTAGAAAACGGGAGTAATAAGTAATAAGTAATAAGTAATAAGTAATAAGTAATAAGTAATGAGTAATGAGTAATGAGTAATAAGTAATAAGTAATGAGTAATAAGTAATAAGTAATGAGTAATGAGTAAT
>CAYMWC010000012.1:29824-50695 GCA_964393695.1 uncultured Pleurocapsa sp. | reverse complement strand
ACTTTTATAATATAATTCTTTATTGTCTTCTATCTGGCTGCAAACCGCTGTATTATTGTCGATAGAAAAGACTGGAAACTATTTCAAAGCTTACAGAATTCTAATTGCGAAATTATCACGGTTGAGTCCGTTTTACCTTGGTGGATTAATAAAGTAACCTTCTTTAAAAACGGCTGGATTAGCCTTAAATCTCTGCCTTTACGTAATTGGATTATTCAACAAATAGTCAAATTATCTATTGCCAAATATATTACCGAAGATGTCCTAATTTTTGTCGATTCTGATGTCGCTTTTGTGCGTCCTTTTGATGTTCAAAATTTTGTTCAAAATAATCAAGTTCGACTATACAGTCAACCCAAGGTAGTTACCCCAGAAATACAACCTCTAGCAATAGCAAAATGGTCTGAAGTTAGTAATAAACTTTTAGGGCTACCCCCTGTTAGTTATCCTACAGCCAACTATGTTGGTAATTTTATTACTTGGAAACGAGAAAATGTTTTATTACTACACCAATACTTAGAGAAAATTCATGGCAAAAATTGGGTTGAAGTAGTCGCTAATTCTTGGCATTTATCCGAGTATGTACTTTATGGTACTTTTGTCGAATTAATTCTCAAGGAAGAGTCACAACACTATTACGATCCTCACATGGTTTCTCATGACTATTGGCAGACAACTCCTATGTCTGATCTGGAGATAAAAAACTTCTTTCTCAATTTACCAGATGAATATTTTGCGGTTATGATTTCAGCTAAATCTGGAACACCAGTACACAGTTATAGTTCCTATGTTTTATCTAACCAAGAAACTAACATCCACTTTTGTTCAGCCTAAATAAACTTGATTAAATAAGCTATCTACTTACACTAATCGTTTTAGATCAAGAATAAAAATAGTCAAAGCTGTATCATTTTTTCGTGGCATCACTGCAACATGACTAGCGATCGCTAAAGTATCAGCCCGACGATAAGAGTCGGGAATTAGGCGAATTTTAGCTACGGGAACATCAATCAAAGTAGGAGCTTCTGCTACTCTTATTCCTAATGGTTCACCTGTAATATTTTTACTAATAATAAAATATCCTGTTGTTGATGATATTTGGCTGTGACTAATTTTAAATAATTTTTGATGTAAATCAACGATCGCTACTTCTTGATCTTCTAGATGAGTTAAATTAACATGACTCAACCCACTACCGTGTATAGGTTGATTTTTAATTACTTTTTGTACCTGTAAAATAGGTAAAGCTAAAGTTAGTTTGCCTATCTCAAATACCAAAAGCTTAATTACAGAATTTTTATTAGCTGATAACTCGTTTTTGGGTGAATCAATTGTTAAGTTGGTCATGTTAATTAGGTAATGGGTAATGGGTAATGGGTAATGAGTAATGGGTTATAAGTGATTAGCTAAAAACTAAGAACTAAGAACTAAAAACTAAAAGCTAAAAGCTAAAAGCTAAAAGCTAAAAACTAGTAATCAGTAATTACTAATTAAATTGTTGAATAAGCTTGTCTATTTCTGGTATAAACTTATCTTCAATATAAGGTTTGGTAAAATAGCCGTTTGCTCCTAAACCTGTTGCTAATGAGCGATGTTTGTCACCACTACGAGAAGTTAGCATGACTACGGGAATTTTAGTTAATTGTGGTTCTTGACGGCGATTTGTTAAAAATTCAAAGCCATTCATGTTAGGCATTTCCACATCACAAATTACTAAATTAGTTTGTAAATTATTGCGGAGTAATTGTAATCCTTCCATTCCGTCTCGTCCTTGTAAAACACGATATCCACGTTTTTCTAGGCTCAAAGCCAAAGTACGTCTTAATGCCGAAGAATCATCAATAACTAGAATAGTTTTAGTCTTGATAGGTGCTGAAGTTAGAGTTGCTTTCTTGTTAGCTGAACTAGCTTGATCGGTTAAAATCTTTTTAACTTCGGCGATAAATTCCTGTTCAATATAGGGTTTAGTAAAATAGCCATTTGCTCCTAGCTGCATTGCCAAATTACGGTGTTTTCCGCCACTACGAGAAGTTAACATAAATGTCGGAATTTTAGATAAGGCAGTATCTCGACGGCGCATACCTAAGAATTCAAACCCATTCATAGTGGGCATTTCAATATCGCAAATGATCAAGTTAAGATCGGGATTTTGTCGAAATCCATCGAGTGCTTCTTTACCGTCTTTTTTCTGAATAACTCGATAACCTTGCTTTTCTAAGGTTAAAGCCATAGTGCGTCGTAAAGCCGTAGAATCATCGACAACCATGATGGTTTTAACAGAAGTTGCTTTGTTGATATTTGGAACTTGTCCAATTAAATTATCGTGAATATTAGCTTCTTCTGAGATTTCTGAATCAGAGTTAGCAGTTTCTAATTCTAGTAAATCGGATGTCAACTCTAATTTTGAAGTTACAGGGTTAATTTCTTGCCCTAAAATTGCACTAATTAAAGCTGCACCATCAAAAGCGGGAATGAGACTACCATCACCCAGTATAGTACAGCCATAGCTATAAGGAGGTGGAGCGATCGCTTTTCCGTAGGGTTTAATGACCAATTCTTGTTCACTTAGTAAACTAGCAACTTCTAAGGCAAATAATTCTTGTCCTCTGCGTAGTAATAACAACGGTGCTAGCCATTCTTGAGGAGGAGTAATAGTTTTAAAGGCTTTACCAGAGAAATCTAGTTCTGGAACAGGGCAATTATACTGTAAAACTTCTTGCAGAGGATAGATTGCAATCAGTTGATTATTAAAGAATAAAAACCTTTGATTATTGCCAATTTTAATTTGTTCTTGAGTCGGAATAATAATTTCGGCAATACTATCGGAAGGAATAGCAAAGGTGGTTGAACCAAGAGAACAAACCAATAGTTTAGCGATGGTTAAGGTTAGGGGTAAGCGTAAAGTAAAGGTAGAACCCTCGCCAGGAGTCGAAGCAACAGTTATTTTACCTTTAAGAGTTTCAATTTGAGAGCGTACTATATTCATACCTACGCCTCTACCCGATATTTCACTGACTTTATTAGCAGTAGAAAATCCTGGTTCAAAAATTAGGTCATATAATCTTTCTTTAGTAGCTGTTGCAGCTTCTTGTGGAGAAATCAAGCCTTTTTCTAGGGCTTTCTCGGTAATTTTAACTAAATCTAACCCTTTACCGTCATCTTTAACTTCAATGACAGTTTGATTACCTTGATAATAAGCATGAATTTCAATTAATCCCTCGGCTGGTTTACCCTGTTGTTTACGCATCTCCGCTGATTCAATCCCATGATCAAAACCATTGCGTAACAGATGTAATAAAGGATCGGATAATTTTTCTAATACTGCCTTGTCTACTAAAACCCCAGTACCAGTTAGTTTCAGTTCGACTGGTTTTTGATATTTACTAGCTAAATCGCGCAAAGTACGGGGAAAACGTTGCAAAATCTGATCTAGTGGTAACATTCTCACCCACATCAACTCATCGCGCATTTGACCTAACATTTGGCGTTGGCTATTGATGGTGCGATCTGATTGCTTGGCAAAGATAGTTATATCGTCAACACTTTCCTCTAACTGGACTATCTCTTCTAAAACTTCCTGTAAGGCAGCATAGAGAGTACTGTAGCTATCCATTTCTAAAGCATCAAACTCAGTTGACTCATCAACAAGGTTGGAAGTTGAGTAAGGTTGATGATCAGATGCAGCTATTACAGAATTGCGTAAACTATTGGAACGCTGTTCCAGCAACATTTTGTCTGATATTTCTCTTAGGGTTTGGGTAAGTTCTTGGAAGCGTAGAAATTTCTGTCCTAACTCTAAGACATTGATTTGTAGCTGTTGATTTTGGAGAGACAAACTATTACGGTTAATTGTCAACTCACCCACTAGGTTATTCATGCGCTCCAAGCGATCTAAATCGACTCTAACAGACAGCTTGGCAGGAGTATTTATCTGGGGTTGACTGGTTGTTGATTTGGTTTTGGCGGATAATTCTTGAGATTGGGATTTTTTAGGAGTAGTTGCAGCAGTAGGTAAAGCTAAAGATTCAGGAACACTCTCAACACTGGGAAGAGTCTCAAATATTTCTGTAATTGATTCAACGGCTGCTTCGATATTTTCAGAGAAGGATTGATTTTGTGCCTCTGTTGATTCTTCGGTTACGGCAGGTTCAGTATCAAAGATATGATCAATCTCAGTGTTAGATACAGTTTCGGCAACTGCTTCCGAATCGGGAATCGTACCAAAAATATGATCAAGCTCTAGAGATTCAGCGTCAGGAATAGTGCTAAACAGATCATCAAGATTTTCATTAGGAGGCTCTACAGTTTCAGCAACCGTTTCCGAATCGGGAATTGTACCAAAAATATGATCAAGCTCTAGATTAGGAGATCTTGGTATTTCTTCCGTTACCTCAATTACAGCAGATTCAACGTCAGGAATAGTGCCAAACAAATCATCAATATTGGCATCTTGAGCTATAACAGGTTCACTAATAATATCTGGCTCAGGAATAGTCTCAAAAATATCTGCTGCTAAAGGTTCGGCTGTGGGTACAGAACCCCATAAATTATCTTGATTATCTAAAACAAGCTCATCAAAAACAACAGATGTTGCCTCGTCGTTAATCTGGGATTGAGCTAAGGCTCTTAAAGCAGGAGATACTTCTCCACCCCGATCGCGATCGCCAGCTAAGACCTGTTCTCTAGCAATGGTACAATCAGCAATTGTTGCCTGGATAATTTCCAAAGCGCGATCGGGATTTTGCTCCAGCGCAGTTTGAGCGGTTTGAATAATTTCACTCAACCCAGATAAATTAAATAACTCAGCAAAGCCTGCAAATACTTCTAATTGCCCTTGTAATTCTGCATCCAAATCATAACTCGTAGGATTAGCTACAACCGTTTGTAAATGTTCTAAACATTGAGCTACATCAACTTCAAAAATCAAAGCGACAATATCAACCCCCAAATCATTGGCACTGGGAATATAATTATCAGCATTTTTGAGTGCTTCTTCTAGACGTATTTCTAAAGCAGCAAAGACTGGTTCAGCAGCTAACAAAGCTGTTTCCGCATCAAAAGCTCCTGACTCAATCTGTTCTGTTAAAGGATTACGCAGACAATCGTATCCCTGTAATAATAATCCTTCTAATTCCGCATCAAATTCAACACTGTCACTATAAAGAGCTTTAAAAAAATCTTCCAGGCGATGAGCTAGTAACTCAATTGCACTCAATTCTACACTAGCTGCCCCACCTTTGATCGAGTGAGCAGCCCGCATCAATTCATGCACTTTGGGGGTGCTGTGATCTTGGCGCAGGTCAAGCAAACCTGTTTCTAGAACTTGCAGGAGTTCTTGAGCTTCTTCGATAAAAAATTGATACGCTTGATCGCGGATATCGGGGTTGAGTGACATGATTTAGGTATGGCTTGCAATTGAGAAAAAATAGGAAACTAAGTTTTAAATTTACCGATCCCTGACTGAAGTTTGGCAGCGATAGTTGATAGCTCTCTAATTGAAGTAAATACTTGGGTTGCTGACTGCGAATTATTTTCGGCGATCGCTGCTACATTGATCATCGTCTGGCTAACCTGGGCTGAGGTTGCTGACTGTAACTCTGCTGCTTGGGTAATTGCGCTCACCAACTTACTAATTTCCTGACTTGCCTGACTAACTTGCAGCAAGCTTTGACGAGTCTGTTGTACTAATTCATTACCAGTAGCAATTTGCTCTGTGCCTCGATTCATTGCCTCTACTACTTCGTTGGTATCTAGTTGAATTTTACTGACTAAAGTTTCAATTTCTGCGGTTGCTTCGGCTGATTGACTTGCCAATGAACGAACCTCGTCAGCAATGACTGCAAACCCTTTCCCTTCTTCTCCTGCCCGTGCTGCTTCAATAGAAGCTTTGAGAGCTAGTAAGTGAGTTTGCGCAGCAAAACGACTGATTAAATTGACTACTTGTGAAATTTCTTGGGAAGATTCTCCTAGTTTTTGGGCTTTAAGAGCAGTTTCGGTAACGGTAACTTTAACCGCATTGATTTCCGAGACTGTCTGGTTCATCGCTTTGTCACTACTGTCGATGGTTACATTCGCCTGTTTAACAAAATCCTCTGCCTGAGAAGCATTCAGAGCAACTTGATTACTTGACTCCTCCATTGCTTTTACTTGCTCTAACATCTGAGCAATTTCTTCTGCTTGTACCACTGCTTCTTTGGCTAAGGCTTGAACTGCCAGATCATTGGCTGCCGTGTTAGTCTGAACTTCAATCGCTGCTGCTTTAGCCTGATTGAGTAGTTTTTGAATACCTTCAATAGTAGTGTTGTAAGAGTCAGCAATTGTCCCAATTTCATCTTCGGTAACTTTTGCCCTAATGGTTAAATCTCCCTCAGAAACACTATATACTTCCTTTAATAACTCTAAGGCACGACTTTGAATCGCTTCTTTCGCTATTTTTTCCCTAATTTCACCTAATTTTTGTTGTTTGAGAAACTCTAGACGAGTAATAGCAAAAGCAATCTGATTCGCGACTTGACTGATAAAGTCTATTTCTCCCTCCAACCAAGCACGACTAGTAGAACATTGATGAGCAATTAATAAACCATCGAGTCGATTTTCTACTACTACAGGCGCAATTAAACTGGCTTGAACTTGTAGAGATTGTAATTGTTCTTGATAAGACGGTGATAAATCTGCCTCAGTGAGATTATTAATGATTTCAATTTGCAGTTTTCCCTCTTGATGCTTAGTAAAATAAGCAGCTACCAACTCAGAATTTAAAATATCTGTATTTTGAGTAGTGGGGAAGTTTTCGGAGACACATTCAGTTACAACTACACCTGCTGTAGCATTTAAAAACTGATAGTAGATAACTCGGTTAGCTGGCAGGATTTCATAACTTGCTTGCACTGCCAACTGTAAAATCTCTGAAGGTTCAGCAGCGATCGCTAATTGTAAACTAAGATCTTTAAGCGCTTCGGATTGTTGGGTTAATAAGCTTTGAATTTGGACAAAATCGGCTAACTGGGTAGCCATACGATTGATATTATCTCCTAATTGAGCAATTTCATCTGCTCCCGTAATCTGGAGACGGGTATTAAGATTACCTTGACCAATTTCTTGTACCGCATTGGCAGCAGCTAGCAGTGGACGTAAAATTCGATTAGCTAAAATAAAAGCGATCGCTCCTACTCCTAAAGCTACGACTCCTGTACCTAAAATGAATATCTGACTTAGTTGTCTTTGGGGTGCAAATACAAGCTGCTTATCTTGAGTAGTGATCGTACTCCAGCCTAAATCTGGTAGCTGAGCGCGAAATTCATCTTTAAAATCACTAAATGGTACATAGGAAACGAGCAAATTCTTAGCGATTTGAGTTATTTTTTGGTTTGATTGTTTTAAAGTTGGATAAATATTAAAGCGATCGCTAGCTGGTTGGGTTTTAGCTTCTAAATTTAAAATAGCCTTTTGTTCTTCTTGATCGGAAGCAGCAAAAATATTGCCCTGATTATCTAATAAATAATTATTTTCTGTGCCACCAGCTAAAATCACGTCTCGCAGATATTTTATGGGCATTCTGGCTCTGAGGATACCAATAGTTTTACCTGTACTACCATCTTTAATCGGAGCAACAAGATAAACTGCGATAATTCCAGAACTTTTGGATGTTATGGGCTGACTCAGAATAGCACTATTAGTTTGTAAAGCTGCTTGAAAATAGCTACGATCCTTGTGGTTGGCTAAGGGTTCGCCTGTAGATTGAGCCAAAACATTACCATTAAGATCAAAGGCAGCAATACTATCGTAAATTGTATATGCTTGAATAAATTGATCTAAAGCTGCTTGTTTAGCTTGAGTTGGAGTTTGCGATCGCAAGCTAGAATCAGTTAAAATACTTAAACTCGCCATAATCTGAATATCCCCGTAGCGTTCACGCATAAAATACGCCACTTTGTTAGCGACCTCTGTTGCCGTTTCTTGTTTAGCAGCAACAATTTCCCGCACAATTGATTGATTGGCAAAGTAATAAGCGATTGAACTAATAGTTACAGTGGGAATAGTACCAATAGCGATCGCCAAAATTGTGGTTTTAAAACGAATACTTTGTCGTGACCACCAAGATATCGAAGATAATTTACCTTGAGCTAATAAGTCAGGGTTGAAAGATGATTCTAAATAGCGATCAGAAGCAGAATTCGTCATTTCATTTATCATTTATCATTTACCATTTATCAATGATGTTCGCGAGTTCAATGCTCAATGTTTAATGCTCAATGTTTAATGTTCAATGTTTAATGTTCAATGAATGGCATTACCCGACTTTAAACTTAGCCACACTATTTTGTAGCTGTTGTGCCACCGCCAGTAGTTCTTTAAATGAGGCTGATACTTCATCCACTTCGGTAGCGGTTTTATTAGAAATAGCAGCAACTTGCATCATGGTTTGACTGACCACTTCCGAGTCTTGGGACTGTTCAACTGTAGCAGCAGCAATTTCCGCGACTAAGTTATTAATTTCTTGGCTCACATCGGCAATTTGAATGAGAGAGTCACGGGTGCGGTCAACCAATTTAGTTCCAGCCACTACCTGTTCTGTACCCGATTCCATCGCAGCTACCACTTCATTAGTTTCTGCTTGAATTTCTGCTACCAAAGCCTCAATTTCTGCCGTTGCTTCGGCTGATTGACGAGCTAGCGATCGCACTTCTTCAGCAACTACCGCAAACCCTCGTCCTTCCTCTCCTGCATGGGCTGCCTCAATGGAAGCATTTAAGGCTAAAAGGTTCGTTTGGTCGGCAAAATTACTAATAACGTTGACCACTTTGGAAATTTTTTGTGATGATTCCCCTAAACGTTTTACCTTCTTAGCTGTAGCTGCCACTGTATCCCGTATTTCTTGGAAACCTGCCACCGTTTGATTCATCGCATCGTCCCCTGCTTTGACAGTTTCCGCAGCTTTGAGTACGGCTGCTTCGGCGGATTTAGCATTATTGGCAACAGCTTGAATTGATTGGGTGATACCTTGAATTCTGGTTAAAGCTGTATTGATCTCTGCCGTCTGGGCTGCTGCCCCTGTCGATAATTCTTGGATGGATAGATCTTTATCGCTAGTAGTAGCAAACACTAACACGGCAGCCGACTGTACTTGGGCTACCAATTTTCGGAGACTTTCAATAGTAGCGTTGTAAGAGTCGCCAATTGTCCCAATTTCATCTTCTTGTACTTTCACCCGTACCGTTAAATCCCCTTGAGTTACAGGATCTACTTCCATCAGCAACTCCAATGCCCGACGCTGGAGATTCTCTTTAGCTGTTCTTTCTAGTTGCTCTGCTTGTTTCTGTTTTTCCAAAAGTTCGACTTTTTCGCTCGCATTGCCTATTTGCGAGGCTATTTGCGAAAGTAGATCAATTTCATCTGGCTGCCAGGCTCTAGGTTCACTACATTGATGAGCAATCAATAAACCAACTAAACGCTCACTAATAACTACGGGAGCAATCAAACTAGCAACCACAGCCAAAGGCTCTAACATTTTGAGATGACAGTCATTTAAGCCCGCTTGATAAATATTGGCGATCGCTTTTACTTCTCCCCGTTGATATTTTTCGGCATACCCTTCAGCAAAACAAGGATCGTTGATTTCGGCATTTAAGGCGGAGGGATATTTGGGATCTACGGCTTCGGCAATTACTTTTCCCTGCCAGTTGGCATCAAAACGATGATAAATTACCCGTTCGGTTTTGAGGATGCTTTTACTACTTTCGACAGCAATTTGCAGAATTTCTGAGATATTATTCGCCTGACCAATATCTAGAGCTATTTCTTTGAGCAAGCGCGAACGTTCTGCATCTTGTTTTAACTTGGCTTCATTAATTTCAATTGAGTCTGCCAAAATATTAAAAGTACTACCCAACAATCCTACTTCGTCAGTCGTATTAACCTCAGCCCGTATTTTCATATTACCTTTAGAAAATTCCTGAGCCACTTGTTGGAGAGTTTGAATTGGTAGAGCGATCGCCAATCCCAGAATTTTACTCAGATAAATAATTAAAATTAAGATAATAATTGCTAATACAGACTGAGCTAGCAAGCTGCTGTAAATTACACCATTAATCGAACTTACAGGATTGCCATAAACTAAAACACCTACAGATTCTCCTGCTGTATTAGTAATTGCTTGGGCTGCCAAAGCAAACTTTCTGCCTTGAATATTGGCAAAACGATTGATTTTTTGCTCAGGGTTAGCGATCGCTAAATCTAAAATTTTAGTGTCTGCAAGAGTAGTATCAGAATTTTTCTCCTCAGCAAAATTAGCGAACGATGTAGATAGAGCAAAGTCTCCACTCAGTTGACGTAAGTAAACTGCGCTATAGCTTTGATTGTCGCCAAAAGCCGCGACAGTTTTTTCAACAATTGGTAATTTGCCATTCACAATATCTCCCGATAATAAAACTCCCACTACTTGACTTTTATCAGGACTAAATACAGGGGTGGCTGTGTAGCGAATTAGAGCATCTGCTGCTGACAAACCTTTGGGCAGAGGGGGTTTTTCTGTTTGTAGTTCCTGCCAACTGACAATCTGACTAGTTTTAATTTGTTGAGGATTTTTTAGTACCTGACTAATCAAGCCATTAGGATCAAAAGTTTGTCCTGCCCGATTGGCATTGGCATTAACAATAATTTTTTTATCTCTGCCTACCAAGGTAGCGTACTCAATATTACGAGCTTTGATTTCGTTTTGTAGAATCTGATTTACTTGTTTTCTTGCCACTTCAGTTAAGGGTTGACCTTGAGCGATTAAATTTGCAGCAGCCACAATTGCAGAATTATCAGATTGTCCCCGAAAACCAAAACCCATTTGGTCAATTTTGATCTTGTATTGAATATCAGTAACAGCCAGTCGAGATTCTGCTTGCTTTAATAACTGATCTTTTAAAGATCCGTAGAGAATTAAGCTGCCTGCCCCCAAAACCACAATTAAACTACCAAAGCTAAACCAAGGAATTAAAGCTGTTTTACGACCAATAGGTAAATTATAGAGTCGTTGCCAGAGAGAAGATGGCACTCCTGATGAATCTGTGTTTGAAGGATTTGGAGACTGATCTGGTTCGGGATGGTGGAAATGAGAAAGATTATTCATAAAAACTAAAACAAGCTTGGTTTTGAGTTTGACTATTTACAAAGGCAAAAATTTGTTTAATATCTCGATGTAATTAATCAATTAGCTGAACTTTTAGGCATAGCAGCAACAATTGCCTCTCCATCCAGAACTAAAATCATTTCACCATCAGGTTGAAGCCAATATCCCCGCAAGAAAGGCGCAAGTTGTGTTGTTACCGCCGAACTTGGTGGTGACTGAATAGTCGCAGTATCGCAGATTTCAATATCTTCTACACCAGCAATTACTAAGCCAAGATGGATAGTAATATTAGTTTGATTTCTGGCTTGATGAGGAGATAAAACAATTGCCGTCTGGTTTGAGTGATTGAATTCTTGCTGATACCAAGAATTCATACCAATTAAATGTCCTAAATCTAGCATCCACAAAATATCTCCTCGCCAGTTATAAACACCCATTACCCAAGCAGGCATCTGGGGAATAGGTACAATTTGACCAAATTGAATTTTTAAAACTTCTGTAATCTCCCGAAGTGGCAGCATTACCTGCATATCTGGATAAAGTTTAAATCTTAAAAATTGGGTTATTTCACTCTGGCTGGCAAGCTGTGTACCAGAATTGAATAAACTTGACTGAGAAAATAGATCAGACACAATGATAATTAATAATTGATAATTGATAATTAAGCAATTAATTCTTTAACTTTACGCACTAATTCTGCTTGATCGATTGGTTTAGGAATATAGGCATCTGCTCCCTGTTTCATCCCCCAAAACTTATCCATTTCAGTACCTTTAGTTGAACAGAGAATAATCGGAATTTTATTGGTATTTTCTGAACCTTTGAGTTCTCGACAAATCTCAAAGCCACTCCGTCCTGGTAAAACTACATCTAAAACAATTAGCTCAGGAGAATTTTGTTCAATTTTTTCGAGAGCTTCTTCACCGCTGAGAGCGACAGAGACATTGATCCCGATTTCTTGTAAACAGCTAGTAATAATCGATCTTTCCGTAGCTGAATCATCAACAATCAGAGTGTATCCCATAATATTTTCTACCTCAATTTAGAATTAATTTGAATTTTTAACTGTTATTTGCTCATTGTTAAAATCAACATTTATAGTTCCCTTTAAAGGCGATAAACTAACAATTAAATTTTTATATTTTAGGTTTTTGGCTTCTGAATTACATATTTATCGATTGTGGCTAAAACTTGTTCGGAACTAGCTGGTTTACCCAGAAAATCAGTTGAACCTACCATTTTTGCTCTCACACGGTCAACTATGCCATCATTACCTGTAAGAATGACGATGGGAGTATTTTTGAAAAAAGAAAGCTTACGTAATTGAGAGCAAATTTCATAGCCGTTAGTATTGGGCATAACCAAATCCAGAAAAATCAAATCTGGCTTACGACTAAGTAAGATCGCGATCGCTCTCAAACCATCCATTTCGCTGACAAACTGATATCCTGCTTCGGTAATAATGCTCTCCATTGTCTGACAAATAATCTGGCTATCGTCAATACAGGCAATAGTTACACGGCGAGGAGTGACAGCAGATTGGGATAGTTTTCGGACAATGGGGGCTGATGCAGGGGGAGCAATATCGCTAACCATTGTTAATTGTACAAAGCCCAATTGAATATAGGGCAATAACGAGCGCGTCACGGTAACAATATCCCGCTTCATGCGCACACTTAAATCCCGTAAGGTTTGCTTACCATCTAGCAATTGAGTCAGATTTTGATAAATTTGAGCCGAGGTTTTTTGCCGTAAAGCTTCTGGCTGACGAATAATTGGAGCCATATCAGGAGAGCGATCGGCAATCTTAGCGTCTTGCCAAGCAGTATAAAGCCTATTTGCTTCTTTGATTATCTGTTCGGCATCAATTAAAATTAGCCTAGTGGTCAATAAGTTATCTTTGATAGTCTCACAGGTAACTTCTATTGCTTGAGTAACATCAAATAATACTTCCACTACAGTAGCAGTAATTACTTTTGTAGCTTGCTCACGACTAATCTTACTCTGGTCAATCCACAGAGATAATAACTGATATTCCCAAGAAATTCTGGATTCTTCTTGAGCAATATTAGTTAAGGTAGACTGAATTTCTTCGACGTGAGATAGTCTTTCGGGACAATAAGCAACAACGTGTCTTCTCCATCTTCTAACAGGATGTACTCCACCGCTAGCATACACAATACGACCTAAATACAAATAAAGTATCCAGGTATGCTCTTGAGTATCGGAGATAACTAACTGACCACTAAACCGAGATTCTTTGAGAGATTCAAAAAGCTCAATTTGCTTGGTAGCTGTAAATTGTTGAATATGAGTCCGAGTATGACTAATTCCATTGTTGGCAGTCGTCATTACAAACTTCCTCTTATAGAACGATCGCGATACATTAATAGACTGCTTCTCAACCGACAAAAGTTGAATTGGAGGCTAATTAATAAAATAAATATGGTTGCTCTGGGTTAATTAATTACCAAAAAAACCTATATTGCGATATATTGCTTCAAATCAATTTCAATTTCTATAGTTCCCGAAAATCTAATAATATTAACAAGTTTCCTAATATTTTTTACTGCGTTATTTTTCAGTAAAATGAATCAGTATTCATACGAAACCAATAAACAACTGCTGCAAGATTTAATGCAACAGGTCAATATATCTAACCTTGACGAACTTAGTAGAGTTGCTCAGGTAGCTCGGTTACAGTTAATTAGAATTCAAAGGGGTTTGATCTTAAATCTCTCAGTAGGTGCGATCGCGAGAATCGCTCAGGCTCTTAATATATCTATTGATAGTTTGGTAGAAACTTTTGTCGAACAAAGTGCAGTCAATCTAGAATCGAAACCCCCTGAAGATAATGATGCTCTTGCTGCTTGTCAACAGGAATATCAAAAACTTCAGCAAGAAATGCTCCAGCAACAGGAATTTTTGGAAGCAGAATTTCAAAAAACTAGTTTAGAAACGATAGAGTCTTGGCTCTTACAATGGCCGACGGCTGCTACTGCTGTCCGTAAAAATCCTCAATTACCAGCAGTGAGATTATTGAGTTTGGTTGAACCAGTTGAGCAATTATTAAAACAATGGAATGTTGAGACTATTGCCTCTGTAGGAGAACAGTTAAGTTACGATCCTCAATGCCACCAATTACTTAAAGGTACTGCTCAACCAGGCGATTTGGTGGAAGTACGTTATGTAGGCTATAAACAAGAAGATAAATTACTATATAAAGCAAAAGTTAGTCCTGTTGAACCAGTAACCGATGTTTGGGATGGTTAGTAGGTAGTAGGTGAAAACTTTTGACTTCTGACTTCATAAATTTAGAATACTAGTAAATAAATTAAATAGCTGATGAACTGGTGGCAAAAACTAAGAAAAAATACTTTGGCACGTTTAGGAGCAGGTATACTAATTATCTTTTATTTGGCTGCTATTTTTGCCGATTTTATCGCTCCCTATTCTCCCTATGATTCCCAGGTTGGTGGTTCTTTACTGCCACCTACTGCCATACATTGGCGCGATCAGATAGGAAAATTAACTGCTCCCTATGTTTATCCTACTAATCAGGGAGTGACGGATATTAATACTGGCGATCGCCGTTTAATTATAGATCGTCAAAACCCTTCTCCCATTACGTTTTTGGCAAAGGGAGTTCCTTATAATTTTTTGGCAATTTCTTTACCTATTCCCCCCAAGTTTGAATCAGTCACTATATTTTCTGGGATCTCCTTAAACCGTCATTTATTTGGCACTTCAGGCAGAGGGAGAATTAATCTTCTCGGTACAGATGAGCAAGGTCGAGATTTATTTAGCCGTTTGTTGTTTGGTGGCAGAATTAGCCTGTTTATCGGACTTGTAGGCATTATTGTTTCGTACCCCTTGGGAATGTTGATAGGCGGTATTTCAGGCTATTTTGGCGGTTGGACTGATGCAATTTTGATGCGGATAGTAGAAGTGATTATGACCATACCAGGTATTTATTTATTAATTGCTTTAGCTTCAATTCTGCCTCCTGGTTTAAGCAGCGCGCAAACCTTTTTATTAATCGTTTTAATTACTTCTTTTATTGGTTGGTCTGGATTAGCAAGGGTAGTTAGAGGACAGGTTTTATCAATTAAGGAACAAGAATTTGTGCAAGCAGCAAGAGCGATGGGAGCAAATCCTTTCTATATCATTGCACGCCACATACTACCTCAGACAGCTACTTATATTATTATTTCTGCTACTCTGGCTGTACCTGGATATATTATTGCTGAGTCGGTTTTGAGTTTGATTGGTCTGGGTATTCAATCAAAAGATCCTAGTTGGGGCAATTTGTTATCTTCTGCTACTAATGCTTCGATTGTGGTCTTACAACCTTGGCTCATTATCCCTCCTGCTTTACTGATTATTTTGACGGTTTTGGCATTTAATTTACTAGGGGATGGTTTACGAGATGCCTTAGATCCTCGTAGTCTATACCAAAACAAATAATTATTAAGCATATGAATAATCCTATTGAGCGAGTTCGCATTTCGACAACGGCGGAAGAACAGTTAGTAAAACTTAAGCGCAGTACCAAAATTAAACAATGGAATATTCTCTGTCGCTGGGCTTTTTGTCGTTCTTTAGCTGAACCAAGTATTCCTTCTCCTGTGCCAATTAAAACCGATAGTAAAGTAGAAATGACCTGGAATGTTTTTGGAGGGGAAATAGCAGATATCCTACTCATTGCCTTAAAGCAAAGATGTTATCAAGATCAACTATCAAAGGATGACGATACTCTCAAACAGCAATTTACTTTACATCTTCATCGTGGTATTGGTTATTTAGCTGGAGATGCTGAAATTAAACAGATTGAGGACTTAGTGACAATAAGCTGTTCAACTGCCTTTACCAATCACACTTAGGTTAGTGACTAATTCTAAGCTTCTCCTGCATGATAAGAACTGCGGACTAGAGGAGCAGAACGAACTTGAGTAAATCCTAGCTCTTGAGCAATTTGACCTAAACGGGTAAAGTCGTCAGGAGTCCAATATTTTTGCACTGGTAGATGAGCGAGAGATGGACGCATATATTGTCCCAAAGTCAAGCGATCGCAATTAATCTTCCTTAAATCTTGCAGCGTTTGGATAATTTCGGCTTCTGTTTCCCCCAAACCTAACATTAGACCTGATTTAGTGGGAATATTCGGATCTAATTGCTTAACTAACCGTAGAACATTGAGAGAGCGATCGTATTTTGCTCCTCTTCTGACTGGTGCTTGTAAACGTTCCACAGTTTCTAGATTATGGTTGTAACAGGCAGGTTTAGCTGCCACTACAGTTGCTACTCGCTCTTTTTGGCTATTTTCTGCTTCCTTACCACTCCAAAAATCAGGAGTTAACACTTCAATTTGAGTTTGAGGGTTTTGAGCGCGAATTGCTGTCATCACCTTGACAAACCAAGCTGCACCACCATCCTGTAGATCATCTCTGGCTACAGAAGTAAGAACAACATAGCGTAAACCTAATGAATGCACAGCATCAGCAACCTTTTGCGGTTCATCAGGATCTAACGTCATCGGTGCATGACCTTTTTCTACCTGACAGAAAGCACAAGCACGGGTGCAAGTTTGTCCCATTAATAAAAATGTTGCCGTGCGATTAGCGTAACATTCGCCTCGATTCGGACATCTCCCTTCCTCGCAGATTGTATAAATCTTTTTTTGCTTAATAATTCGTTGGACAGTCGATAGCTCACTTGCCTTACCAATTGGTCGTTTTAGCCAAGGAGGTAAAGAAGTAACTTCTTCGCGCCAGTCATTTTTTGTTAACTGAGATGGTTGAGATTGATTCATTATGCTTAGTCGTCTGCAAAATTATTTATTAATAATTAGGGATTCAAAGGCTATACCAAGCCGAATTATTTATTTTTTTAGTTTGCTTTCTACTTTCTTTAATTTAGAGAATTTTGTAATATTTTGATTTTTTTTAATCAAACTATTTTCATTATTAACTTTTAGGCATAGCAGATATAATAGCTCGCAAAGCTTTATTTACATCTTCAGAAGTTTTAAATACTTCTGCAACATCTGGTTCTAAATTAACAGCAATAGTTTTATCTTTAGAAGTTGCAAAACGGTTAGGACGAGCCTTACTGTAATCAAAATTATATTCGGGAAGCATATCTACCTCTAGCTCCTGATCATTATTAAAATCTTGGGTGTTGTTCATAGTCTTGACGTTCTTTTTTGGTTGCTAGACGCGCACTAATGATCCGTATCTGATTATTTCTTTCAGTAAAACAAACTAATAAAAGACGATAATTGCGATCATGTCCAATAATAATTTCTCTTGGTTCGTCAACAGAATGCCAAACATCATCAAAAATATAGGCTAAAGGATCTCGAAAAACTGTTGTCGCTGTCTCAAAATCTACACCATGTTTTTTATTATTGAGTATGGCTTTGCGCTCATCCCATTCAAATTCTAAGCTCATTAAGATTTGATTTTAGCTTATATTTTCAAAGTTTAATTTGCTAGACATCATTATTGAACAAAACTAGAAGTTAAGTAGGCGATCTAAAGGCTAGACGCAAGCTTAATCGCTGTAAATTATATTATATGGCTATAAACTCGCTTTTTAACAACATAAACTGCTCCAAATCATGATACTTCCCTTTCCAAAAACCATGTTCCTTCAATATTCCCTGGCTCTGAAAATCTAATTTCTCTAAAAGTCTTCTAGAAGCGATGTTCTCTAGCATTATTTGGGCAATTACAAACTGCACTTCTCTATTACCAAAACCATATTGCAAAATAGCTTTTAATGCTTCACTCATAATGCCTTTTCTCCAAAACTGGCTAGCAAGCTCGTATCCGATCTCGGCAGCATTTGCTTCTTTATTCCATGTAAATCCACAAGAGCCAATCAGATAATTATCTGATTTACGAGCAATTCCCCAACGAATTCCGCGATCGCTCTCAAATCTTTTTGCTCGTCGTTCAATCACCCTAATCAATACTTCCCGTTTAAGCTTTGTTATTGATTGGTTAAGTAAGTAGGTAGTGGGTAGTAGGTAGTGGTTACTCGTTACTTTTCTAGCCTCATAGATTAATCCGCATTTGTTAAACGAGAAGTATTGAGCAGGTAGTAGCTAAAAGCTAAGAGCTAAAAGCTAAAAGCTACGAACAGAAATACTTTGTACGTCATACTTGTCTTGAACGAGTCGCTCTAAGAAGGAAACCTTCAAGACCGCGCTCGTTCGCTAAATCAGCAACGTCTAATCTACTTTTTCCATTGGAGCAACTTTGGGAATAATTTTAGTTACACCCATGCTGAGGAATTTGACAGCTAAAGTAGCTTTTTTACCACTACCGAGAATATGGGTAATTTCTCCTGCGCCAAACTCATAATGTAAAACGTGATCGCCGACTCGCCAGTCTATATCTATTGCATTAGCTGTTTTCTTGGCAGGAGTACGACGACGATAGGTATTTGCCAAATTTATATTACTGTTGATTAATTCTCCAGGCAGTTCCATTAAAAACTGGGAAGATACGGCAGGTTCTCTTGTTCCCCACAGACGACGTTCTCTGGTGTAGGTGAGAAACAATTGTTCTTGAGCGCGAGTAATGCCCACGTAACATAAACGCCGTTCTTCTTCGATTTCTAAGGGGTCATTTAAAGTACGACTATGGGGTAATAAACCCTGTTCCATTCCGACAAGGAAAACTACAGGAAATTCTAAGCCTTTGGCTGAATGCAGCGTCATCATCGAAATTTTTTGTTGTTCTTCCTCTAGATTATCTAAATCGGAGGCGAGGGAAGCACTAGCCAGAAATGCTTCTAAACTGGTGTCTTCATTATCTTCCTGAAATTGTTGTACCGCGTTATATAGCTCATAAATATTGGCGATGCGGTTATCGGCTTCGTCTGTTCCCTGTTGCTGTAATTCTTTGATGTAACCCGACTGTTCGATAATCTGGTTTAAAACTTCTCCTGCGGTTAAATTATCTAACTGTTCTTTGGTAGATTGAATCATCTCAGCGAATTGATTTAAGGATTTACCTGCCTTTCCGCCGATGGTATTGACTGAAGTTTCATCATTAATAATTTCCCATAACGGTACACCCAATTGTTGGGCTGCGTCCATTAGACGATCAATGGTTGTCTTGCCGATACCACGACGGGGAGTATTAATAATTCGGAGTAAACTAACTGTATCTTCAGGGTTAACAATAATTCTGAGATAAGCGATCGCATCTTTGATTTCTTTGCGATCATAGAATTTTAAACCACCGACAATGTTGTAAGGAATATTATTATGTAGTAATAAATCTTCAAAAGGACGAGATTGCGCATTAGTGCGATACAAAATTGCAAAGTCTTTCCAACCGATTTCAGGATTATTTTCCTTTATTTGCTGCATTTGCTGCACAACAAACTTGGCTTCTTGTTGTTCTTCCTCCGCTTTATAAAGATATATTTGTTCTCCTACCCCTCTGGTTGGCTTGAGAGTTTTATCAATTCTTTGGCTATTGTGAGCAATTAAATGGTTAGCTGCTTGCAGAATATTCTCGCGGGAACGATAATTTTCTTCCAACTTAATCATGGTGCGAGTATCTTCATCGGGTAAACCATCCCCAAAGTCTTGTTGGAAATCCAGTAAGATGGTGTAATCTGCCAGACGGAAAGAATAAATCGACTGATCCGCGTCTCCAACTACAAAAAGCGATCGCTGATTCCAATTCCACTCTCTTTTATTGGTTTCACCGTTAGTTGCTAACAGTCTAATCAAATCATATTGAATACGATTGGTATCTTGATATTCATCAACTAAAATATGCTGAAACTGCGTATGCCAATAGCCCAGAATCGACTCATTTTGTTGAAATAGCCGTACAGGAATCAAAATCAAATCATCAAAATCTAAAGCATTATTTGCTGCCAATCTCGACTGATATTCATTATAAATTTCTGAGATCACTCGACCACGATAACCAGGCTCTTGTTTAGCATAAGCTTCTGGTGTTAAACCCTGATTTTTGGCATTACTAACGGTGTAGCGAATTTTACGAGGATCAAATTTTTTATTATCTAAATTTAATTCCTTAGTAACAATATTTTTAAATAAACTTTGAACATCCGACTCATCAAAAATCGAAAAATTACGTTTCCAAGTTCTCCCTTTCTCATCCTGATACTTATTAATATCAAACCGCAATAATCTGGCAAATAAACTATGAAACGTGCCAATCCAAAGTTTTTTAGTAGTTCGCTTATATACTCGTGATTTTAAGGCTTTTTGCTCGTATTCCGTTAAAAACTCCAACCGTTGCCCATGCTGTTCTAAAGCCAATTCTGTCGCAAAAATATACTCAATCCTTTCCCGCATCTCCCGCGCAGCTTTATTAGTAAAAGTAACTGCCAAAATATGCTCTGGATCAACATGAAGGTCGCGAATCAAATTAGCGATACGATAAGTCAATGCTCTAGTCTTACCCGATCCTGCCCCTGCCACTACCAACATTGGCCCACAATAATGTTCAACAGCAAGACGTTGGGAAGAATTAAGATGGCTTAAAAAATCAGTCATGTTTAGCAAAAGATGAGGAATGAGAGACAGGAATAATCAATCAAATGATAGATTCGACTTAGTTGTTTATGTTACCGTAAGACACTATAGTTAAACCGCCTCTGGCTCGAAACCAGTGTTTTTTTAGGTAGTAGGCTTAAATTAACCTATAACCTATAACCTATAACCTATAACCTATAACCTATAACCTATAACCTATAAC
>CAYMWC010000012.1:3813-29724 GCA_964393695.1 uncultured Pleurocapsa sp. | reverse complement strand
TATAACCTATAACCTATAACCTATAACCTATAACCTATAACCTATAACCTATAACGACTTCTTACTTCTTATTTCTTATTTCTTATTTCTTATTTCTTATTTCTTATTTCTTATTTCTTATTTCTTTTCTGACTCCTGACTTCGTTGTTATCGGTTAACTTCCATGACTTTGAGCCATTTTTTGCAATTTTTCGGGAGCAACACAACGACGTTCAGAGCAATAAGCCATTAAACTTACACCATTAAGCATTTGGACAGTGCTAACTCTAACTCGAAAGTCATCAGTTAAAAACCAGCAACGCTCCTGCCCTTGGTTATTATCGTAATCGGTATTAATCGTCAGAATTCCATCTTCCCCAAACCAATAACGACTAATGACAGGAAGGCCATCAACATAACCTTTATCGCGGATTAATTTGCCACTACGTCCTGTTTCATCATCGGGGACATCAATTAAAATAGCAGCATAGTTAGGATTGGGTTCTTTTTCTTCTAAGTTATCCTGCCAACTAAAACTACCACCACCTTTAGCTTGAGACGGATCGATCCCCTGTAATTTGCAAACCTGTTCTACTTTTGGATCATCAGGTTCAATAACCTTAACAATTAGGTTAGATTCTCCCGACTCATCTGCTACTACATCAAAGTGATGGACACTTCTCTCAGTAAACCATTTACCCTCACTCTTACGAAAAAACTCCATCATCGTCATAGGTACATCTAGACGCATAAAAAATCTTGCTCCTAAAAAAATATATTATTAACCTAAAAATTAGTTTAGTATCAAGACGAACCTTTTCATCTCTCCTAAAAAACTTCTGACTTCTGCGATGCTTCGACCAATAAAATTATCTCTGCAATAATAGTGTGGTGTAATTATTAAACCAGAACTGTAAATAGAGGAGGAAAAAAATCGTGGAGTGGAAAGTAAGAGGTATTCGGGGAGCAACTACTGTGCCAGAAAATACGGTTGCTGCAATGACAGAAGCCGTTAATGAACTTCTAGATGAACTTGAGGCTCATAATCAATTTCAAGCTGAAGACATAGTTTGCGTCTTTTTTACTACTACTGCCGATCTTGATACCATATTTCCTGCTGCTGTTGCTCGCAAACGTCCAGGTTGGAATCATGTACCTCTACTAGACTTACAACAAATGCACGTTCAAGGGAGTTTAAAACGCTGTATTAGAATTTTAATTCAAGTTAACACGGTTTTTCCTCAAGCAGCGATCGTTCACCGTTATTTGCGTCAAGCCCACACTTTAAGACCAGATTTAGATGTTCAGTTAACTAATCAACAATCAACTAATTTCATTCCCACTTGAACTGGATCAAAGCCAGGGTCAAAAACAGTTTGAGAATTATAAGTAGCACCTTCAAAATTAGTTCCTTGCAGTTTTGTATTACGTAAATCTGCTCCTTGAAAGCAAACATTAACAAAATAACCGTCTCTAAGATCGGCATTTTTAAGATTAGCTTGTTTAAAATTAGATCCTTCTAAATGAGCATCAGTAAAATTAACCTGAGTTAAGCAAGCACATTCAAAATCAACTTCTTTTAAAATTGCTTTTTCTAAATTGGCATGATTAAGATTAGCTAGTCTTAAAGATGAATTACTTAGATTAGCTTGCTTTAATTCTGCTTCTGATAAATTAGAATGATTCAGATTAACTCCTTTAAGGGTTACATGATTGAGTTTAATCTTTTTTAAATCTGATCTTTGAAAGTTAGTTTCTCCGCGAATATAATTTTTAAGTAATTCATAAGGAGTTGTAAACTGAGAATTAGCAACTGATTGATGACGTTTTGTAGGAGGTAAGAGATTTTCAATAAAAAACTCAACAGTTTGCAGTTTAATTAGCCCTTTTTTGACTGCTAGATGATGAAATCTAATTTTTTCGGGACTATGATTGCGTTCTTGTAAAAGACTATTAATTTGATTTTCATCCAGTAAGGCAGCTTCTCGAAAGTAATAAACTAAAGGTTGCTTTGGTTCTTGATTAATAAAATAATGCCATTTTTTGACAAAAAAATCGGCGGTTTGCTGTTTAATCCAACCCCGTGAAGCAAAAATTTCACCAATTTTTAGTTCGGAATTATTAATTAGTTGATATCGAAGCGCAATTTCAATTTGTTGTGCTGAAATTAAACCAGCTTCGTTCAACAGTTTACCAAGTGGTTGTTTATTAGTAGGCTTTGAGGTTAAAGAGTTGCTTAAGCCAAAATCAGTCATAATTACCTAAAAATACAGCCCTTGTTTTCTATAAAATCTGATACGCTATCAAAAAAAATTAACTATACAGCACATACTACAAATTTTAGTCTAGAGTCAAAACTGGGGACAACAGTAAAAACACTTTAGATTGATAGAAAAATATTAGGATTTGTATTTATTTATGCTTACTCAATGGAAATGTTTTCTCAAAAATTTAGGTAAATGGCATGGCTCATTTACCTGCTTTTCACCTCAAGGGGAAGAAATTAGTGATACTCCGACTCTGGTTACCCTAGAAGGACTTAATGGCAATCAAAACGTTCATCAAGTAGTGATCTATTTACCGCCAGATGAGCCATCTCGTGAGGTTGTGGTTGACTACGATTCTCTCAATCGTAGTATTTTATTTTTTGACAATGGTGCTTTTTCCCAGGGAAGTATGCAATGGGGCCCTTACAGTACTTTTGGGGGCGAGTTTGGTCTAATTGATCATGATTTTGGCGATGGCACTCGAAGACTGCGAATGGTGGAACTTTATAATAGTGCCTCCCAGTTAGATAAAATTGTGTTAATTAGGGAACACCTACCTGAAAGCAACATTTCTGAAAGACCGCCGTTAACAGTTGGTGATTTGCTAGGAGAATGGCAAGGAGAAGCAGTTACTTTATATGCAGATTTAAGCCAACCTGATACCTATAATACTTATTTAAAAATTAAACAGCAAGACAGTAATCATATTGTACAAAGCTTATCTTTTGGCAATCAAACTATTAGTTCTACTGCCCGAATTAAAGGAAATAGATTGTTATTTGAAAATAGTAGTTTACCTACACAAATTCTGTTATTACCTGATGGCGCATCCTGTAATTGTCCCCTAGAAGTAAAGCTGGGTCATAATTTTGTTTTGGAAATGGGATGGTTACTTCGGCCTCAGATTAGGCAACGAATTATCCGCAGCTATAATACCAAAGGTAATTGGGTTAGCTGTACCCTAGTTACCGAAAAGAAAGTAATTAATTAATTAGCAATTAAGTGTTTATGCTGTAATTTACAATACATTTTTTATGGTTACAGCTATTTGATTGTAATATAAATTACATTTTACTAGAATTTGTTAGAAAATCATAACTATTAATCAGCAATTATACTTCTGTAATATCAGTAATTTACAATGCTGTTATTTATTGTTAACTTGTATTTATCAATTCGTATGTTTTGATTTTAGGCTACTCCTAAAAATAATCTCGATCTAGTACCCTTACGGGTCAGTCACAAGTTAAAAGTTTTTAATTTTTAAGGCTTTCAAGATTTTTAAATGATCGCTTTACTTACGCCCAAGTCTACTAAGCTTTATCAAAAAGAGAATATAAGTGCCATGAATAAAACTAATATTTTAATTGTAGAAGACGAATTAATAATTGCTAAAAATACAGCTAAGAAATTAGAAAATTTAGGCTATAGTGTTCCTAAAATCGTAGCTTCTGGAGAAGCAGTAATTGAATATATTACGACAGAAAAACCAGATTTAATTTTGATGGATATTGCTATTAAAGGTGATATGGACGGTATTGAAACTGCTCTTCGTATTAAATCAATAAAAGATATCCCCATTATTTTTCTGACAGCTTATGCTAACGAAGAGACTTTAGACAGAGCCTCACAAACAGGTTGCTATAGTTATTTAATTAAACCCTATCGAGACAAAGAACTACAAGCAACAGTCAAGATGACTCTCAGTAAGCATCAAGAACAATCTGCAATTCAACAAGCTTTACAATATACTGTTCATGAATATTCAGCACAATATGATGATATTTATAAAAATAGTCTTACCAATCTACCTAATAAGTTATTTTTACGGGATGTATTTAATTACTTTTCGTCTTTAGTAGATTCTAATACTACACTCACCACATCCAATAATAAGTGTGATGTTGTCAATGTCAAAGAACAAATTAACTTAGAGCAATCTAAATTAGAATTAATAGCAGTTTTTAATATTAGTTTAGATAGACTCAAAAAAATCAGTAGTTTGTTAACCAAAGAACAGCAAGATGCTTTAGTAGTGAAGATAGTACAACGCTTAAATGACTGTGTTAATAGTTTTAATCTCCAAGGAGCTATTGTATATCTAGATTCAGATAACTATGTGGTCTTAGTAGCTTTAGACAAACGACAAACAGCAGCTAATTATGGACAAATTATTCTAAATCAATTAAAACAAGTTTTTTCGATTGATCATCAAGAAATATTTCTCTCAACTAGTATTGGTGTTGCTTTTTATCCTTCTGATCATACAGATATCGAAGAACTATTAAAACAGGGAGAGAAAGCTATACAATATGCCAGACAACAAGGAGGAAATCGGTGTCAACTATTTACGTTTGCTTTTAATATTACTAATTCGCGATCTTCTGACAGCATAACCCTGGAAGCAGAACTTCATCATGCTTTGGAGAGAGAAGAATTTGAATTATACTATCAACCAAAAGTTAATTTACATACTAATTTAATTGTGGGAGCAGAAGCATTATTACGCTGGAATCACCCCGTAAATGGTAGAACTTCACCTGAGCAATTTATTCCGTTAGCAGAAGAAAGTGGTTTGATTAAACCAATAGGTGAATGGATTTTAAATTCTGCTTGTAGACAGGTTGAAGCTTGGCAGAATGCTGGCTTAAACTCGCTAAAAATTGGGATTAACATCTCAGGATTTCAATTTAGACAGTCGGATTTATTTCATCAAATAACTCAAGTTTTGTTTAATAGCTCTCTAGAGGCTCAATATATCGAGTTAGAGTTAACCGAAACAATATTAGTAGAAAATATCAAAACTAATATTCAAAGATTACAATTGCTTAAAAAGCTAGGTATACAGATAGCATTAGATGATTTTGGGACTGGTTATTCTTCTTTAGGATATTTACAGCAATTTCCTTTTGATATTTTAAAGATTGATGCCTGTTTTATTCGTAATATTGATCGCAATGAAACTAATGCTGTAATTACTAAAACGATTATTGATATGGCACATCAGTTAGGATTAAAAGTTGTGGCTGAAGGAGTTGAAACGGAAGCAGAATTGAATTTTCTGAGAAAATGTCAATGTGATGAAATACAGGGATTTTTATTTAGTCGTCCTCTAAACGCCCAAGAATTTTATAAGTTAGCTATGCACAATACTTCTTCTTTGCTAAAGACAGTAATCAGTAATTAATAATTAATAATCAGTAATTAATAATCAGTAATCAGTAATCAGTAATCAGTAATCAGTAATCATTTATGCTAATAACTAAAGAATTGCCCAGCATCATGATAGTTGATGATAATATGGCGAATTTAGATTTATTATCGAGAATTCTCACTAAATCTAATTATCATATTGTTACTGCTCTAGATGGTATCGAAGCGATAGAAAAAATTATTTGTTGTCAACCAGAATTGATTCTACTAGACATCATGATGCCTCGTTTGAATGGGTTTGAAACTTGTCAGCAATTAAAGCAAAATCCGCTCACTAAAGATGTGCCAATTATTTTTATGACCGCTTTAGATAATGTTGAAGATAAACTGAAAGGTTTTGAATTGGGAGGCAATGATTACGTAACTAAGCCTTTTCATAAAAAAGAGTTATTAGCGCGAGTTAAGTCACATTTAGAATTATTTTATCTGGGTTCTAGCTTAAAAACACAAAATACTTTACTGCAAAAACAAATTGATGATAAATATGAAGCAGAATTAAAGTTATTAGAAGTAAATGAACAATTAGAGACAACTAATAATACTCTGATAGTAGAAATAGAAAATCGTAAGTCAATTGAAATAGAATTACAGCAAGAGATTGTAGAAAGAAGACAGATATCTCAAGAATTACAAAAATCTTTGCAGGAAAAAGAATTATTACTCAAAGAAATTCATCATCGTGTTAAAAACAACTTGTTTATTGTTTCCAGCTTGTTAGACATGCAAGCAGATTATCTGAAGTCGCCAGATTTAAGTAAAATAATAGATAATAGTCAAAATCGGCTAATGTCAATGGCATTAATCCATGAACAATTATATGGTGATAATGGTCTATCTAAAATTGATTTTGCTCAATATTTGATTGCTTTGACAGATAATTTGAAGACTTCATATTTATCTACAGAAATTAATTTTACGCTTGAGATCGAAGATATTTCTTTGAATATTGAAACCGTAACTCCTTGTGCATTAATGATTAATGAATTAATAACTAATGCAGTTGAACACGCATTTTCTGATGATCGCTCTCAAGGAAACATATTATTAAGTGCCAAGAAAAATAGTTGCGGTGAAATTACTTTAATAGTTAAAGATGATGGGATAGGCTTTACTAATCCCAAAGTTTTGTATGAAAGTAAATCCTTTGGTATGAATTTAATTGCTACTTTGGTCGAGCAACTAGAGGGAACATTAGAAGCGAAAAGCTGTCATGGTACGGAAATAACCATAATTTTTAAAGAATTAGATTATCAAGACAGAATATAACCTATGACTAAGCTGTTGTTCATTTAAATTGCATACTTGTCTTTTCCTCCTGCCCCCCGAAGCGCGGGGCTTGCCCTCGTATGGGGGTAAACCTTCTGCCCCCTGCCCCCCGAAGCGCGGGGTAAACCTCCTGCCTTTTCTCAACCAGGAAATTAATTTTGAGTGGTTGAAAGTAATTTTAATTCTTTAATCAACGCAGTCATCTTATTCGCTTCTTGAGTATTGCCTTGACTTTGATATAACTTCAAAGCTTGATTAAAAGCAGCGATCGCTTCTTCATTTCTTTTTCTGGCTTTAAGGGCAATACCTAACTGATGATAGGCATTAGCATTACTAGAATCAATTTCCGTCAGACGGCGAAAATCAACAATAGCCAGCGAGTAGTTTTTTTGAGCAAGATAAATCTTACCCATACCTTCAATAGCTTCAACTAAATTTAATCTCAAGCTAGATGCTTGTTCATATTCTTCAAAAGCTCGCTCAAGATCTCCCTGTTGATATAAAACATCTCCCATTTGTAGATAAATTAAATAATTATCTGGCTCAATTTGTTTTGCCTGAGCTAATGTTTGTAAACCCTTAGTCATATCTCCTTGATTTAACAAAGCTGTAGCTAGTTGCAGTTGTAAATCAATTAATTGAGGTTGTTGTTTAACTAATGTTTGTAATAAAGCGATCGCTTCAGGGTAACGCCCTTTTTCAATTAAAATACGTGGAATGATAGTATTGGCTTGTTCATTACTAGGTTCTAGCTTCAAAACATTATTGTAAATCTTTAAGGCTTGGGTATATTTTTTCGCTCTCAGTAGCACTAAACCTAAACCTAGATAATTTTGAACGTTATCTGGCTCTAATTCCACAGATTTTTCATAAGCTTTAGCTGCTTGCAAGTTTTTACCTGCATTACCCAAACTAAAGCCAAGAGCATAATACAATTTTGGATCATCAGGAGATAGAGCGATCGCTTGTTCATAAGCTGCTACTGCTGCACTGTAGTCTTTTCTCAGAGTTTGCACATAACCAATTCCCGAAAAAATTTCAGGATTTTGTTGATCTAGAATGGCTGCTTGTTCGTAAGTTTCTAAAGCTTGGTCATAATCTTGTTGTTCTACATATTGTTTCCCTTTAAGCAACAAGTTGTTTAATTCTAAATTAGTCTGAGTAATCTCTAAAGAAGATTCTGATTGAGCTTGTATGGGTATGAGAGAGACTCCTAAAGTTATTAGAGTAAAAGATATAAAGCTAAAAAGTTTAAACAACATAGATTATGCGACAAGTAGTTACTTCAGGGAGCTAAATTTTTTCACAATTCTCCCAAGCAATAAGTAATCAAATCTTAACCTTTAATGATACATTTTCTCTGCCATTGGTCAAAAATTCATCTGCTTGAAGTATTTTGTCTGAAATTCCTTTTATAAAGCTTAAAGCTTTCGTTAAAGGTTATTTTTAGCTTCTTGTGCCACCTGTTCAAACTGATCGTTAGCTAGTTGATTAATAATTGCCTTGGCTTCCTCGCCTCCCAACTTACCAAGAGCCTGAGCTAAACGGTAACGTATTTGCCAGTCTTCGTTATCCACAAAACTAGCTAATAAAGGAATAGCACGAGTATCCCCCAATTCTCCCATAGAACCGATCGCTGCTGTTTGTAACAAATTATTGTTGGAGTTTAGGGCTTCTGCCAATAAATCAAAACCACGCGGATCACCTAATTCCCCTAAAGCAGCCACAATACTAAACTGCACTAGCCATTCCGCAGTACTGTGATAAATATTAGCTAGATCATCATAAGCTTCTACTAGTTTTAACCCTCCGATAGCATCTGCTGCTGCTGCTTGCACATCTGGCTCTGGATCATTAAACAGGCGATCGCGTAAAATCTCTAAGCAACTAGTTTTATCAACTTGCCCTATAGTATCTAACTGGCTGACTGCTGCATAGCGCACACGGGTATTTTTATCCGTAATCATTGGTTGAACAAGGGTGAAGGCGATTGCTGGCTCAATTTGACGCAACTGATTTAACCCCCTGATTCGCTCCCCAAAGTTTTCGGAATCTAACAGGCTTTTAATTGATTCAGGTGTCATACTCATTGATTAAAATTGTTTTAAATAAAAAATAAAAAAACAGAGGAATTAAATTATAAGTAGGTAAAAATTAGGCTTTAAATTTTATTTATTACCTATTACTTAAAAGAAATTGGCTACTTGCTACTTGCTACTTGCTACTTATTCTGCTGCCATCATCCGAATGACATCCCCTTGGGTAATAATTCCAATTAATTGAGATTGATCATCGACTACAGGTAAGCGACGTATTTTCTTTTCGTGCATAATTCTGGCAGCTTCCCGCACCAATTGATTTCCTTTGATAGTTACAGGGCGATCGCTCATCGCTTCCTCTACAGTTTGTCCCAAGGCTTTATGTACTTCTTGGTTATGTTTAGCGGGATTTTGGAGGTAAATTACACTGTCGAGAAACATGATATAGGGAGGCGTGTCTACCCCTGTAGCTTGCCAAGTTAAATCGGTTTCAGAAATAATACCGACTAATTTGCCTTGAGAGTTTACCACTGGCAAACCACTAATTTTTTTCTCTGCTAAAATCCGAATCGCTTCTTGCAGCGATGTTTCAGGTGATACCGTAATGGGATCAGCAGTCATGATCTCGGCGACAGTTTTATTCATTTCAGTTGTTGAGCGATCGTATAATTAGCTACCACTTTTGATTTAATCTAGCGTGAATTGTTCTGTTTTCTACCAAAAATGTCATTATTATTAATTAAAAACAAAATATTTTCAGCAACAATTACCATGAGTATTTTTAATCAAATTTTGAGTGCGATCGATAACCCTGAAAGAGAAGCCAGTACAAATCAGCTAGGCTCAATACTCGATACAGTACAACAGTTGAGTGGCAACCATCAAACCAATCCTGATGCTATACAATCGGCGATGTCAATCGTTGGAAACTATACTAAATCTGCTTTACAACAACAACGTCAGCAAGGTGGTACAGCCCAAGTTAATCAATTAATCAATCAATTTGGAGGTACTCAGGCTAACTCGCAAATTCTAGGAACTTTATTTGGTAGTTCTCAACTACAGGATATGATTCAACAAATTAGTCGTCGTACAGGTTTAAATGCAGCGACAATTCAAGCAATGTTACCGATTTTAGTGCCTCTAGTCTTAAATATTCTCAAAACTGGCAATAATAAGCAGAATTTACAGGATAATAATCCAGTTGCTAGTAGTTTTTTAGATTCTGATGGCGATGGCGATCTCGATCTAACTGATGCGATGAATATGGCATCTCGCTATCTTGGTAGATAAAAGAAATGACGATCATTGGTGTTATGGGGGCAGGTAATTTAGCAACCCCAAAAGACCTAGAATTAGCTTTTCAGTTAGGTAAATTGATTGCCGAAAAAGGCTGGATATTGCTGACAGGTGGTAGAGAAGTGGGGGTGATGGATGCAGCCAGTAGAGGTGCAAAGGCTGGAGGCGGATTAATAGTTGGAATTTTGCCTAGTCATGATACGGCGGGAATGTCTTCAGTAGTTGATATTCCTATTGTGACTGATTTAGGTAATGGGCGAAATAATATTAATGTGTTGTCTTCTAAAGTTGTAATTGCCTGTGGGATGGGTTTGGGAACAGCTTCAGAAGTGGCTTTAGCCCTCAAAAACCAGAAGCCAGTCATCTTATTAAATCAAAATGAATTAACTAAGCAGTTTTTTGCCAGCTTCGGTTCAGATAAACTATATTGTACTGAAACTGTAACCCAGGCGATCGCTTTAACTCAAAAAATTCTGATAAATTATTTAGATAGCTCAGAATAAATACTAATAGGAATGCCCCAACTAGATTTAATCATTTGTTTTAGTTCTTGTGGAGAAGGTTCACTACCATCGTCAAAAACATAGACTCCAAAACCAGGATCGCGATATTTACCTCGACCATGAATCCCTACTAACAATCCTCTGCTATTGAATATCGGACTACCACTCATACCGATTTCTGTGTCGTTAGTGTAGCCTAACTGATAACCTTGGGGGAAGGATTTAATAGGAATGATCGAAACTTCTCCCTGGGTCAAACGAAATGCTTTGTTGCCCAATTTCAGGCTATTTTCAAGATCATCAATGGCTAAGGGAAATCCCGCAGCATAGACTGTCTCGCCAACATGGGGCATTTCTGTCTCAATTTCGGCAATCGGATATTCTGACTTACTATAAAATTGCAGTACAGCTAAGTCCACATCTCCTAATTGTTGTGGAGACTTAACTAAAGGATGCTGCTGACCATCCATAGTTAAAATCATCGGCTTACTGGAGTCAACCACATGCCAATTAGTTAAAACTGAGTAAATATTTCCCTCACGATTGATAATTACTCCTGAGCCAGCAGAATCCGCTTTAATAACTCTAACTGTAGCAGCTTGGCAAAGTTGATAAATTTTGGTGTTGCGACTAGCTGCGGGTAAAAGATTACGAGTTGGTGCTTCTTGGGCGATGACCGAAATTTTACTGTTAGTGTCCCCAGATCCAAGTAGGATAATTGCAAGAGAACAGATGCCAAGCTTAATTGCCAAATTCAAGCCGAGATTGCAGTCTTTCATAATCAAGACGCTTTCAAATTGATTAAAGTAAAGAAATCAGTGAATAGAGAAGCAAATAACTAAGGTTTAGAGCCTAATTCTGCCTGAATTTTAGTTAACTGAATTTGGCTGTAAAAGTTTTTCAATACAAATTAAAACTAATTTACATCAAAATGTAATCAATTATCTTTACCCACATTCAACCTTTTTTCGACATTGATATAGGGAATTGTAGTTGATGATTCGTAATTAGAATCTAAATTTTGTTGTCCACTTCCCCAAGCAAAAAGATTATTAAGGGCAGCAATACCGTCTTGTCCTGGTCTAAGGGTATAAATAACACCTTCACAAGGGCCATTATCACGGCTAGCAACACAAATTACCTGTTGATTATTTTGTACTCCCAGGGTGACATATCGCAGTTTACCATCGCGTCTGTATCTTTCTAAACGCTCACTGACTGTCTGACAGCGAGACAAGGGAGTCCAACTTTTATTAGAAAAATGTTCTGAAACCCATTTAATCCAAGGTTCTTTATCTCCCTGAGCATTATGATAGACAGTGGTAGGAATACTAGAACTAGTATCGCATTTAAAACCAGGTGGGGTTTGAGCTTGAACTGAAGTAAAAGAGCTAATTGCTGTCAGGCCACTAGCGATCGCCACAGTAATAATACTCAATCGTGAGTCTAAAGTTGATAGTTTCATAAGTCAAATGAACTAAAAAACAATACAGTTATGCTTAAAATTATTTATGTTGGTTTACTAATATTTATGAAACCAAAAATGTGTAAATTTCTGATTACCTCTTACCTTTTACTGATGACTGATGACTGATTTATGCCCCTACTTCAGCTAAATAACGGTGAACAAACATAATCGCAATTGAGCCTTCCCCCACACCAGAAGCTACCCGTTTAACAGAATTATGTCGCACATCACCTGCTACAAATATACCAGGTACACTGGTTTCTAATAAAAACGGATCGCGATTACCCTTCGGGTACGCTGCGCGATCGCGATTCCAACCCCGAAAATGTTGATGTTTTTTTAAATCTGCCCCTGCATAGATAAAGCCTCGTTCGTCTCTAGCTACTACTCCCTCTAGCCAGTCGGTTTCGGGTTTTGCGCCGATAAAGATAAACAAAGATTTGGTTTCTACCTGTTCGCTTAATCCTGTGTCGTTATGTAACAGAGTTAAACCTTCGAGGTTATTTTCACCGTGTACTGCTGCCACTTCGGTATGGGTTAACACCTGAATATTATCCGTAGCAGCAATTTGATCAATTAGGTACTGAGACATACTTTTAGTTAAAGAATCGCCCCTAACTAACATAGTCACTTTAGCAGCATATTGCGCAAAATACATGGCTGCTTGTCCAGCCGAATTTGCCCCACCGACGAGATAAATATGTTCATCTTGACAAGATAAAGCTTCGGTTTTAGCTGCGCCGTAATAAATCCCTCGACCCGTTAGGCGATCGCTTCCTGGTAAAGTTAATCTACGCCAATAGACTCCCGTTGCTAGTAATAAAGCATGACAGTTAATTTCACTACCATCGGCTAACTTGACAATACGATAGGGATCTTCGACTTTAACGCCCACAACCTCCTGGGGCGTAAGAATTTCGACTCCAAAGCGTTTTGCTTGGGTAACACCTCGTCGGGCTAAATCATCACCACTTAAACCCACAGGGAAACCCAGATAATTTTCAATGCGAGAACTTGAACCAGCCTGTCCACCAGGGGCAGAACGTTCAATCATCACAGTACTTAAACCTTCCGATGCCCCATACACGGCTGCTGCTAAACCAGCAGGACCACCACCAACAATTACTAAATCATAAAAAGGTTTGCCTGCTTGAGTTTGTAAACCAATTTTAGCTGCTACTTCTAGGTTAGTAGGTTGTTCTAATTTATCGCCGTTAGGAAATAAGACTAGAGGGAGTTTCGGCTTACTATCTTGGTGAGATATATATTCAATTAACTTGTTAGCTTCTGGTTCAATTTCCACATCCAGCCATTGATAGGGAATTTGATTACGTGCCAAAAAATCCTTAACATTATGAGAACAGGGCGACCAGCGATCGCCAATTACTCGAATACCTTCAAAGGCAGGACGATAGACTGCTAACCAATCATCCAAGAGATCATCTAACACAGGATATAGCTTTTCTGTGGGCGGATCCCAAGGCTTGAGGAGATAATAATCTAGTCGAGCGTTGTTAATTGCCCTAATAGCAGCATCAGTATCAGCATAGGCGGTAAGTAATACCCGTTTAGCTGTGGGAAACATCGGTGCAGCTTGCTCAATAAACTCCACTCCGCTCATTTCAGGCATTCTTTGATCGGTGAGAAATAAAGCCACCGTTTCATTGCGTAACTTAAGTTGTTCTAAAGCCTCAATAGCGGATGCCCCAGAGTTTGAGCGGACAATTCGGAAGCGATCGCCATATTGTTTTCTTAAATCACGAGCGATCGCCTGTAATACTTCTAAATCATCATCGACGGTTAAAATTGTTGGTTTAGCCATGCTTTTGGAGGGATGAAGGATGAAGAATAAACGATGAGGAATGTTACCTCGTAAGAGGAAAGCTAAGTAGCTGGGTGGAATTAAATATAAAATAACGGATTCTTATCTTTCTCCCCTATCTCCACTACTCCACTACCTCACATCAGTCTTTAAATTAATTATGCCTACCTACTTATATCTAGGCTTCAACAGTATGCACAACTTCATAAAGGTGGTATTCGTTGTCAGCAATACCTTCCCAGTATGGTTTATCTTTACTAAAGCCTGGTTTTTTAACTAGTTCTTCAATAGCTTTAGCATCTGACCACTGACCATAATTAATCACCCGTGTACCATCTAAACTGCGATGAAAGGTTGCTGAGACTAATCCTGGTTGCGCCATTGCTGGTTTAATATGTTCTTTGGCTAATTCGACCATTTTAGGCTGATTAGCTGGCTGCATACTAAATTCCGCAAGGTGAACGATATATTCTGCTGGTTTAATTTCAGGTGTACCGACTTGAGATTCTGATGCCACTATCTCATAAACGTGGGAGTCAGGAGGATCAAATGCAAACAGTTTAGCAGCCTTTGCCTGTATCTCTGTATTGTTGCTAAAAGCCTCAAAAGCTTTCATATTACTTTTCCACTGAGCATAATTAGCAACCTTTATCCCATCTAGACTTTTATGCAAATTAGCCGAAACAAAACCAGGTTGCGTTTCAACTATTGGTAAAAATTCTTTAATTGCATCAATAAGTTCTTGCTGTTGTTCAGGTTGAACTGTAAAAATGATAATTACCGTAGTCAAACTATTGTCTAAAGAAAGAATAGCCATAATTCAATTAACAATTTAACAATCAACAAATCAAATATCACAGGTAATTAAGCGACCTAAAAAGAAATTGGTCATTTTAGAACCATAAGGGGAATTCCACCAGCGAGAAGGATGACAGCCTACAGGTGCATTAAGACTAAAATCTAATTCCTTACAGGGAAGCCAACGGTCATCTTTTCGCCATCCTAAACGTTCACCCCAGGCTTCAATTATTTGTTGATTTTGCTCGACGGTAGTATCAAAAGTTCCGCCAACTTCTTGATATATCTGTACTTGAGGACTGAAACCAAAACGACCATTACTGTACTTTGCCCACAGACGGTCAATGACGATCAAATCGTTACAGGGAAAATGTCTAATATCTTCAGGGGCTAACTCTTCAATTTCTCTAGTGGTTACTGCTAATATCAGTTTGATAGTTTCTTTATCAGCTTCAAACCAATTTTGATCAATTAAATATTGCTGTAAATCTTGATAGCGATAGCGATCGCCTAGTAACATTAAATCATCTTCTAATTGATTAATTTTGCCTGGTAAGCTAGATACGTCAGTTAAATTACTTTCTAAACGATCAAAACGACTAGTCAGTTGGCTTAACTGTTGTTGAATTGCCGATAGCTGTACCGTAAGCTGTTCAACAATTGAATTTTGATTGTCGCTCATTAGTGTATTTACTTAGACTTTAATATTCAGGGTAACATTATCAGTCAAAGGTTAGCAGTCAACAGTGAACAGTCAACAGTCAACAGTCAACAGTCAACAGTCAACAGTTATCAATTTGCTCAAATTCAAACTCTAGAAGAATTATCTCTCAATGCTTTTCCTAGTCTGCAACAGATTCTTTATGATGGCTGGATTTTACGTTTTGCTGAAGGGTATACTACACGGGCAAATTCTGTTACACCTCAAATTAGGTTTCACTGAAGCTTATCAATACTTTTATCGTCGTGACTTCTCTCATCCCAAATCAAAGATTTGAAACGAGCTTCAATCCTCGCGAATTGAATCTTACTGCCCCAAGCCTCTTATCTAACTTATTGATGAGCTTCAATAAGCCCCGACAGCTCGACTATTTGACAGTCAATTTCTTTTCCCGATAGACCATCGGTACTAACCGTATGAAACATACTAATACTCCTTATTACGCTTGGAATTTTACCGACACAACTCTTGTATCGAACCCATTTCCAAATTTTCAAGGTGCTACAGTGTACAAATTTATAGCGATTTATAGCTAGATTTTATGTACATCTCAATAGTAGTACGAACAAATCAAAAATACTTTAAAGAGATCGATAATGGTATTTTAAGTATTTTTTATTAACGCCTTCGGCGGTTCAATTCATCTTCTCCTAAGTTCTACATTCTTGGGACTTTGAAGGAGAATTCTCTCACACAAAAAGTTAAATCATGAACGATTCGTTAGCCAAGTCTTATATTAAACTCGATCAGTTTCTGAAATGGCAGGGAATTGCCCAAACTGGAGGGGAAGCCAAGATTATTATTAAACAGGGAATGGTAGAGGTTAACGGACAAGAAGAAATTAGGCGAGGTCGAAAATTAGTTACGGGCGATCGCGTTACTATTGCGGAAAAAACTTATCGAGTCGAGCTACCATAACTATCAAGTCAAAAGTCAAAAGTCAAAAGTCAAAAGTCAAATATGCTCAAAGCAAAATTAACATCCCCAGGTATTGCTGTTGGCAGTTTACGACGTGTGCATCATATCGCTCTCAACGTACAGGATATGACAGCATCACGCTATTTTTATGGCACAATTTTAGGCTTGCATGAGTTAAAAGGAGAAGAAGTTCCCTCTACTTTAGTTAAACTTGTGGCAGCAGGCAAAGTAGCTAATTTTCAAACCCCTGACGGCATAATCATTGATTTATTTGGTGAACCTGATTTATTCCCTCCCGATCCTGATCCAGAAAAAGGTTTTACTCGCGCTAATCATTTAGCCTTTGATATTGATCCCAAACTGTTTGACGAGGCGGTAAAAATACTTAAAGAGCATCAAATTCCCATTGCGTCAGATGTAGTCACTCGCCCTACTGGTAAGGGTTTTTATGTTTACGATCCAGATGGTTTTATTGTTGAAATACGTTGTAATCCTCAAAACTAAAAGCTAACTAAATTTGACAAATAAAAATATTACAAAACATTAAGATAACGTAAAGTTCAGTAAGCTTGCGGATGGCGATCTTGGTACATTTTTAAATAATTGTCATAGAAGCTCACAAACTGACAAATAAGTCAACGAATTATAGATTGACTATTGAAGATTGCAGATTGGCATCTACTTATATAAAAGTGCCTGAAGATTGAAGATTAAAAATTTTAAATTAATCTCAAATCAACAATCCTAAATCTAAAATTACCTCGGTCTAAATTTATTTTGTGAGCAGCCAAAAAAAGTAAATGCGGTTGAATATCGGTGGTTTCAGCACCAATAAACTTGACCGCAAGTGTTTGATGAATTGTTTTGTGATTCTTATGGCTAATGACAATAACACAAATTCTGCTAAAAAACAAGCTGACAATGTTTCTTTGGCTGATGTGGAATGGGTACAGATTGCCCCAGGCAAAGTAGTAGTGGCAAACAAAGAGCGTGGCTGGTTATATCAACCTCGTTCAGCCGAAGGTGCTGGTAGTGTTGCTACCACTCGGAAACTATTGGATACCGCGATCGCAGTTGCTAAATATACTATCCAGTCTCATATTAGACCACCTGCTTTAACTTCCACTCGTTGGATATGGCGATTAGCCAGTGCTTATCATCTGACTTTTCCTGTTCCTAAATTAATGGAAGATGCAGCTAAGAAATTTTCTGTCAATAGTCGTAATTGTTTAGCAGAATGGGCTTTAGAAAAAGCCAAAGAGGAACAAGGTCACGATCGCCTCGCTTTACTCGATATTCAGTCCTTGGGATACGATGCCGAAGCAGTGGTTAAAGTACTAGTTCCTCCAGCAGCAGTTTCATTAATCGATTACTTGACTCGTAGCACACAAGATGACGATCCTATTGATTGTGTAGGTTATTCTTATACGATGGAACGCTTGTCTTTAGGTATTGGAGGAGATTACATAGAAAAGATCGAGGAGTTATTACCTCCAAATACTAATGCTACCCGTTGTCTACGCGTACATAGTTCTGTAGGAGCAGATGTAAATCACGTAGATGAAACAATCTTAATGGTAGCAGAACTTACTCCCTCTGAAAGAACCCGTGTAGCCAGAGCTTGTTATGAAACTGCCCTAATGTGTTTCAGTCCACCACCTGCAAGCTATACCTCAGATGAGCAGCTTCAGCAGCTTTTGAAACCTTTAAAGCTCAATTAGTCTCATTAGCTAAAAGTAAATTAAGAATCAAAAAACATTTCTTGTCCAGATTATTTATCTTCTCAAACAAAAAAATTAGGAGAATTAACATGAACAATGCAACAGCTACTCTAATCAAACAAGTTGATAATGCTCTCGAAATTTTAAATCAGTTCGGTATTGAAATCGATCTAGAAAGTATTTTAGCTGAAGAGTTGGAGCTAGGATTACCCAGTGATATTAGCAACGCTTTTTAATTAATGAGTAATACAATCTGAAAACTACAAATTAAGTATACTATAGCAGGTGTTTTAACATCTGCTTTTTATTCAACTTAAATTGTTATTTAATTACTAGATTTGGGAACTATAAAAATAAAATAAATTTTACTTTTTACACTTATAATGAATATTGAAACTATTGTAGAAAAATGGTCAAATTTAAGAACTAGCGAAAGCGAAGGAAATTTAAATGCTAAATTTACTAATCATATTTAGTCATTACTAGGATATCACTTTAATGTTTCTCCTGGTATTGCTCCAGGTATGAGACCAGATTATGTTTTATACGATGAAAAAAATTTACCTTTATTAATCTTGTAAAAGTAGTTGTAACTCTTCTGACTTCTGACTTCTGACTTCTGACTTACATCACCTTAAAGTGACCTATGAGAACAGGATTTAGTATTAGAAGCTGCTAACAAAGCACAACTTGATTTTGTTTGGTGCATTATGGCAGACGAACAAAGAGGTAAACAAATAGAAGTAGAATCTAGACAAAGATTTGAAATTAATCTTCTTACTGCTTCCGAAAAAACCATTGCTGAAATGTTTGACTACATCAAAAGCATTGACTCCAAATTTAGTCAAATTAATCCTCAAGAAGTTGCTCGAATCATAGTTGAAAATCGCAGTAATCAATGGAAAAGTTTTAAGCCTCTAACTAAATTGCGTTGTAAAATTGGACGACAAAAGCTAGATACTTTAGGTAATTTTTTCTGCTTACAATCTTAGTTAATTAAAATACTCAAAACTTAACTTAAATTGATAAATGATAAATGTTAAATGATCAATGAAATGACGTTTACCAAGTCGGATCTTCATAGATATTTACAGTTAATTCAGGTTTATCTCCTGGAACAGAGCTAATACAAGCACAAATAGCTTCCCCATCACTGAGTTCTACCTCACACGCATGACAAGAACCCATAAGACATCCTGTAGCAATAAACACTCCTGCTCGTTCTGCTACTTGTAACATTGGTTCTCCTGGTTCTGCTTCTACAGTAATATTGTCTGGTAGAAAACAAACTTTAATACTCATATATTCCTATTAATAAACAACGAATTAAGAAATACTCTAAACTGATTATTAGGCACTAGATATTGTTACTCATTACTCATTACTTACTCCTTGAGTAACTGATGACTGCTTACTGGTCACTGATCACTGTTATATACTGACTCTCCAGTAAAAAAGCCCCTTGAGTAAAGCGAATACCCCAATAACCACCAGGACGACGCTCCATAATTACGCCTTCTTCTCCCAGTGTTAATAAATGGGGAGGACGTAACATCGGCATAGGTTCAGCAGTTTTAATATAAGTCGGTAAAGCGACAATTTTAACGCGATCGCCTACATATAATTTTATATTCTTCTTTCTAACCACTCTTTTCCACCAGATAAATTAATAAAATATTTCCTTACAACAGATAGTAAATCTTTGGCAGAATATTGATAAGTTAGAGCAATTAAAGACAATGCCAGTTCTGTAACTTGCTCTTTATTTACGATTTCTTCCAATTGAATAGGTGTATAAGTACCTCCGCTAACTTCTATACTGGCATCAAGAATTGCAACTTCAAAAGCTTCTTCTAAATATTCATCCCATTCATTTGAGTTAATATAATAAGATTTTTTATTGTCTTTTAAATTTAGTTTTTTAATTTGTCTAATAGAATCACTAATAGAAGCTGCCCAAGAATTTGTCAAACGTTTTTCTACTTGATTTTTGATTAAATGAATTAATAAACGAACTAGGAAAGATTCAATATTACGTAAAATTGCCTGTTTTCCCATTCCTTCTAATTCATCAACAATATCTAACGCCTCTTGATAACGTCCTGCAACTATACTTTGCCTCAGATCAATTAATTCTTGAACCATGATTATTTTTTAAATTTTTACTATCATTGTAAGGATTCAAGTTCAATATAACTATAATATATATTTTTACTATTCACGTCTGGTGTGAATTAACAATTATTTTCTAGTTAACTTTATTACTTGAACTGAATGATTATCTTTCGCCTTGGAATTAAAATTTGCGTTATGTGTAGAAGCTAATAGCTAAAAGCTCTGAAGCTCAAAGCTACGAACCAGTTCATTTGAACGAAGCTAATTCACACTAAGCGTTATTCAGAGGCGTTTACATCAGTCAATTTAGCAGTTTTAACTTTGGCTAAAATTTTATCTTTAAGTTTTTCTAGTTCTTGTTTTAAAATTTCTTTGGCTTGATTAAGATCACCAACGCTTCTAGTAACTTGACTCAAATTTGACCACTGCTCTAGCATCTCGCAATTACGAGCATTAACGACAGAGCGGGCAATATGTTGACACTGTTGGGGATTATCTAGAGAATAAAATAAAATTCGATATTTACCTTGTTTGGCAAGGCTGCGGGCAATTTGTTGTCCTTTATGAGATTTGAGATCTAAGTAACAAGGTAGCCATTTTGCTCCATTTTCAGGATTATATAACAAAGTTATCCAGAGTAGTGTTGAATGAGGATGATTTAAATATAAAAACTGATTATAACGAGTGCTAGATATCCGACTCTGAAGCTCTTGTTGATCTAGCATGACACAAAGCACAGGTGCTTCTCCTAGATGAGTAGGAACTAGTTGAGCAAAAACAATTTTGCGTAACGGTTTGTTGGCAGGCCAAGGAGTTTGTAGACAGATCTCCGTTATAGAAGATTCGGCATTTACAGTTTTATTAAGAGCAGATTTGGTGTTCGAGTCCCAGTTTCTCTCTTCGACGATAGTTTCTTGATAGTCTTGAGGAATGTGTGGCTTAGAATTACTTGGGCGAAGCGTTTGCGGTTGTGCTAAAAGATCTAAAACATCTAAAATTTCTCGCACGCTTTGGGGTCGATCATCTCTTTCTTTCTCTAGACACTTAAATACTAAATCTTGCAAAGCTTGAGGTAAATTAAGCCTGGCACTAAATGGCTCTGGTTTAAAGTTATGATGCGCCTGATACCAACCGCCAAAAGAAGAATTTTGAGGTAGCAAAGGCATATCCATAGTTAACATTTCGTACATCATGATACCCAGACTATAGATATCAGAACGATTATCCAATTCCTTGCCTTCCATTTGTTCAGGAGAGCAATATGCCAAAGTTCCCATAAAAGACTGGGTTTGATTGTTATCAGGTTGAACTAATTTAGCAATTCCAAAGTCGAGGATTTTGGCAACTTCTCCCAAAGTCGGGTCTTGTACTACAATTATATTGCTCGGTTTAATATCCCGATGAATAATACGGCATAGTTCATCATTAAAGTAAATACCTTGATGAGCGGATTCTAAACCGAAACAGACGTGGCGAGCTAGAGTTAAAAATCTTTCTAAAGTTAAAGGATGATAGCGAATTAGGTCATTAATACTAGCACCAGACAAAAATTCCATCACATAGAAAGGACTGTTATTTTCGTCTACACCATAGTCTTTGACTCTGACAACATGAATACTTTTTTCGCCTAAAAGAGCCGAAATTGTTGCTTCTTTCTCAAAGCGATCGCGCATATTGTCATTGAGTAAAGCATGAGATAAAAATTTAACTGCTACCAGTACGCCACCTAGTACAGTGTCTTTTGCCCGATAAACTTGACCCATAGCACCTTCACCAACTAAATCACATAGTTGATAGCGGTTGGCAAGTAAACGACCATTATTAGTATCTCTATTCATACTTTATATACTTAGAGGTTAAATCGGCTTGTTTATCAATGGATAATTAATAAAAGAAAATAAGATTAAAACTATTTGTTGTTAACGTTTGAGAGTCGCTTCAATTGTATTTTTCAGGCTATGACCATCGAGAATGCTGCTGACCAGATAATAAGTATTTTGATCTACACAGTAAAGAGTCTCTATGCCTTTCTGCTTACTAGCAGTGCCAATAAACCAGTAATACTGAATAATAGATTGCAATCCCAGTCTCCCCTCTCCTTCAATATTCCCCAAAAGACTGTGTTGTGCAACATAGGTATAATATTTTTCTTCGTAATTTAAATTACCTCGACACTGAGAAACAATTTGGGTTGCCGTTTCATCCTCACAAGTTAAACAGGTAGACATTTTAAACCAGTTTTCTCGTTTCCAAGCAATTTGAATATTTCCTTGTAATGGAATTGGGGTTGAATTTTTCTTGAACCAATGACCACTGACATTCCAATAGCCTGATTCAACTAAGAAACTATGAGCCAAAATCTTATCCTCAAAATTTTAAATTTTCTTGCTAGTGCTTTAGTTATTAGTTATTAGTTATTAGTTATTAGTTCAACCATTGCTATATTGACTTGCTACTTCCTATTTCCTATTTCCTACTTAATTACCCAACGAGCGACGGCGAACAGCCCGAATGCATTCGGGCGTGACCTGCGCCTCAACCCATCCAAAAATCAAGAGACCACTAGGGAGCATGAACATCTCCCAGTAAGGTAGGTTGTTTTGCTCCTGTAACTTGAGGTAAGTTACCAGTAATACCATTAATTCGCCAATATGCTAAGACAGCAAAAGCGATCGCTTCTTTAAATTTGCCATCAATTCCTACCTCATCAGTTGTCATGATCTGTGCCGATGTTAACTCAGCTTGCAAGCGTTGTCTCAGATATAAATTGCGACTGCCACCACCACAAAGTAAAACTTGATCGGGCATGGTTGGTAAAAACTGCTGATAGCTATGAACAATGGAAGCTACCGTAAGCTCAGTTAAAGTTGCCAGGCGATCGCCATTATTAAGTTGTGCTTGCTCTAGATCTTGCCAACATTGCTCTAGATAATCTTGACCAAATAATTCTCTACCTGTTGATTTTGGGGGAGAATGCTGAAAAAAGTCTTGTTTTAACCATTTAGCTACTAATTCCTGCTTAGGAGTTCCTTGGGCTGCCCATTGTCCATTATAGTCATAAGTCTGACTACCATTGGTTAAACGAGTTACAGCTAAATCTAATAGGGCGTTTGCTGGTCCTGTATCCCAACCACAGACTTGTTGTTCCCAGTTTGATATTTGATTAGGAGGTAGATATGCTACATTACCAATCCCTCCCAGATTTTGAATTGCTCTAGCTTTTGTAGGATGAGATAACAAACAAGCGTCAATTTTGGGGACTAGAGGCGCGCCTTCTCCCCCCAAGGCAATATCTGCTGCCCGAAAGTTACTAACTGTCTTAATCCCTGTTAGATGAGCAATTAATTCTCCTCTGCCAATTTGTAAACTATATCCTAGCTTTTTAGTGGTTTTTTCTAGTATTGGTGGTCGATGATAGACAGTTTGACCATGAGAGCCAATTAACTCCACAGAGGAATGTTGAAAAGCAATTTGGCTAGCTGCTGCTGCAAACTGAGTGGCGATCGCATCATCTAAAATTGCTAATTCTTCTAAAGATATTGCTTCTCCTCCACATACTGCTAAAATTTTGGCTCTTAATTCTTGGGGATAAGCAAAAGTTTTTCCAGCCAGCAACTCTACTTGAAGATCTGTTTCTCTGCCATTGACTTCGACCACTACAGCATCAATACCATCAACAGAAGTGCCACTTATTAAACCGATAACTTTCATGTAGTTAATTATTTTGATTATTGTTGTTGATTGACTACTAGAGCATCAAGATTAAATTGCTACAGAGTATACGTCACCGCCAACATAATCTTAATATTTTAGGGAATAGTCAACTATAGCAATCATAAAAACGATAACTAATCAATCAAGAGAAAATTCAGCAGTTATTTTCTTCCATATTAAGTTACTTATATAATACTTGATTAATAACTAGTACTGAGATGCGTAATCATTTTGAGGAATAGATGTTCATGCTCAACAAAGTCGCTGAACAAAAGATTCATACCTTACAGTATGTCTTGATAGTGGGTTGGCTGCTATTAATTCTGTCGTTATTTTATCTTTCTTTCAATTGCTCAAAATAATTAGCTTAAAAAACTCAAATGATATAAAAAGGAGGATAACAATGCCAGAAATCATTATTATTGATACCAGGAAGCCCCAGGAAACCAAAGCAATGATCCTGACTCCTGAAAACCAACTTAATCAAGAATGTCTTTTAGGTAGAGATGAACGTTGTAGCATCGTCTTAAACGATTCTTTAGCTAGCCGTACTCATGGTAAAATTGCCTTTCGTAAAGGTAGTTATTATTTCTCTGATTTAGGGAGCAAAAACGGCTCTAAAATCAACAACCAAGATGCTCAACTCAATCAAGAATACTTATTAAAGCCTTCTGATACAATCACCATTGGCAACCACCTGCTGTGGATTAAAGCGATCGCTGGTATGCAAGTTGCTGCTCCACCTCAGTCTTTAGCTCCTTCTCAGTATATGCCTTTGGCTAATATTGATACCAGCAGTTTAGAAACTTGGACTCAGGGGACAAAGCAAGTTAAATGTGTGCAGATTATTAATGAGACTGCCGATGTGAAGACCTTTACTTTTGTCTCAGAGCCTCCAGTTAAATTTGACTATCAACCAGGACAATTTGTCACCCTCAATTTAAACATTAACGGTAAGAGTGTTAAACGCTCCTATTCTATTTCTTCTACTCCTTCCCGTCCCCATAGTCTCGAAATTACTGTTAAACGAGTTCCTGCTGATGAGCCTAGCGCACCTCCAGGATTAGTTAGCAACTGGCTACACGATAACCTCACAGTGGGTAGTCAAATTGAAATTAATGCTCCCATGGGCAAATTTACAAATTTTGCCAATCCTGCTGCCAAAGTTTTGTTTATTTCCGCAGGTAGTGGAATTACCCCAATGATGTCTATGTCTCGCTGGATTTGCGACACTGTATCCAATGTAGATATCGTTTTTCTCCACAGCGCGCGCAGCCCTGAAGATATTATTTTCCGTCAAGAGTTGGAGATGATGACTACTCGCTATCCCAACTTTAAGCTAGCTATCACTGTTACACGTCCTGCCCTTGGTCAACTTTGGTATGGTTATACAGGCAGAATTAACGAGACAATTTTACCAGCGATCGCTCCTGATTATTTGCAACGAACAGTATATGTTTGTGGTCCTAATCCCTTTATGGAGGCAATCAAAAACCTGCTACAAAAGCTGAATTTCCCCATGGAAAACTACTATGAAGAAAGTTTTGGCGGTAAGAAGCAGAAGAAATCTACTCCTACAGTCCCCGCAGAGGCGAAGACATCGATTTTGCCATCAGTCGCCGTCATGCCTTCACCAAAACCTATGGCTACTCCTGTATTAATTGAGTCTACAATTGCTCCCACCTCAATAGTTGGCTCGATGTCTGCACCAGCAACTCTCCCTGCACCTATACCAGTACCTAAATTATCCAGCTCCATAGTTATTTTGGTCAAATCTGGTCAAGAAATTGCTTGTGATGGCGAAAAACCTATTTTAGATGTCGCAGAAGCAGAAGGAGCAGATTTACCATTTGGTTGTCGCATGGGAGCGTGTGGAGCTTGTAAAGTTAAAAAGCTAGAAGGTGAAGTAATTTATGAAGATGATGTCAATTGTGAAGAGGGTTATATTTTAACCTGTGTTGCTAAACCAGCAGGTAGAGTAGCAATTGAGGTTTAATCAGTGACTAGGACAGTTAGGACAGTTAGGACAGTTAGGACAGTTAGGACAGTTAGGACAGTTAGGACAGTT
>CAYMWC010000012.1:0-3713 GCA_964393695.1 uncultured Pleurocapsa sp. | reverse complement strand
AGAACAATTGAAAACTGCGCTAACTTCTCTAACTGATAGATAGTAGGGATTGGTGACAAGTTAAGGTTAATTATTTTTAGTCCCTAGTTTTTTAGTATCAAATCAAGAACTAATAACTAATAACTAATAACTAAAATCAGTAATTAGTAATCAGTAATTAGTAATTAGTAATTAGTAATCAGTAATCAGTAATCAGTAATTTTTAACCCCGTTAGTTCGACCAAATAACATTTGGGTTTCTGATGCTCCTGCTTGTCTCAATTTACGAGTCATTTGGAAGCTTAGAAGGGCAATAGCTAACCACTGTCCTAAGATGGTAAAGGTGATAGCGGCTACGGTTGTGTATTCAATACCAACACTAGGGATAAAAGTAAATAGCCAAGCTTGGGGTAAAGTTTCAGGCGTGATACCAGCAAAGAGCAAACTAAAAGGTGGTACGAGCATGATTGAGATAATCGTAATTACTGACCAAGCTGCTCGTTTAGGAGTTTTCATGGTCAGAATTAATTGAGTAATTACCCCATAGAGTAAAATGCTGCTGGCAGTTAGCACAAATCCCCAAAATGTATACTGTTGGTGATCATCCAAGATTAAAAATATAGAAGGCGTGATATAAGCGATCGCCAAGGCAAGATTAAGGGCAATTGCTACAGTGGAAGGGCTATTTTCTCCAAAGATTAGTTCTTTCCAAAGTATCTTGCCGTTTTTATGCTTTTGATGACGATAGCGCGCCCAATCATACAGTGCTTGGCGATGGGGGCTTAAAGCAGCAATTAATCCTAATCCTAAGCTAAACAAGCATAATTGCAAAACTATAAAATTGTCTGTCAGTCGATTTACACTAGTGCTTTGGAGGGTAAAACCCAGGGCGATCGCTACTAACCAACCAGTAATCCAATAACTTTGAGTTTTACTTACCAGGGTATTTTCAGGGTTGTGAAAACGTCGTTTTAAAACTGACCAACACCAATATGTCCACAAACTAAAGTTAAACAAAACAAAGCCAATACCCAAGCTGGCTTTTGTCCATAAAGCCTGTCCGTAAAATAGTAATTCGCTTAAATCTTCTAGAGATAAAAAAGCAATTTTATGAACAGGCAAATAGGTAGTATCTATTAAATATGATAAAGCTAAAGCTGGATGAAATACCCATAACCAATCCCAGGGAGCATTACTAATTAAATAAGGATTAGAAAATAATGCCACGGTGGTAATAAATAAGAAAAAAGCCAATGAGCCACCTGCTAACCAGGGTTTAAAACCAGATACAGGAAAATTGGCTAAGCTCCAAAGCAATGCCAAACTATAGAAAAAAGCACAGCTAGCAACTATTACAGCATCAAAAGCGAGGATTAACGTTAAGGGTATATGAGCGTTTATGCCAGCCATCAACTGCAAGGGGATGAACAACGAAATACCTATATAAAGTAATATTGGTACGCCTAAGATTTTTCCCAGGAGAATATTCCCAGCAGCTTGAGGAGTTAAGCGAATAAAGTTAAGTGTACCTTGGCTTTCCTCTTTAACAATATCGGCAATTAACATATAACTACCGATTATTAGCAGGGCAAAAATACTAATAACACTTAGGATAATAAATAGATCGAGCCATAATAATTGCCAATTAATCACCCAATTATCTAACAGATCTTTGGTATAGGTCAGACTATTTTCGTAGCCATTCCCCATTCCATAACGACCTTGCTGCGAATAATATGGCTCACCTGCTATTTCTGGTTTTGGTAACTCACCCAACAGCGAGATAACAACTAAAAATTGGGCGATCACAGCAACAACAGCCGTAATAACGACATTTCTAGTTTTGAATTTGCCTTTAATCTCGCGAAATACTTGGGGATTCCAGTCTAAAAACTTTTCCCATAAGGAACTTGAGTTTTGAAACAGTTGTATATTTTGTTTCATGATTCTAGGTTTTGGTAACTCAGTAGTGTTTTTTTACTCTTGCCGATTAAATCGTTTAAGAAGCTTGTTGATGTCCTAAATTAAGAAAAATAGTTTCCAGGTCTTCTTGGCTACAGTGGAATTCTGTCAGAGGAATATCAGCGAGAATAAGCGATCGCAACAGTTTCGCGCAGTCGGACTCTCCACCAGTAAAATTGACTTTGAGACGATTGCTGTTAGGCATTATCTCCCATCCTGCTACCAGAGAGTTTTGGCTAAGTTGTTGTTGCAATGTTTCTATTTTATCCAAAGTGCCGATCATAATTTGTTGACGAGCTAACCGTTTATATAGTTCACTCAAAGAAGCACTTTCAACTAAGAAGCCTAATTCCATTATCCCAATTGAGCTACAAAGTTCTGCTAAGTCACTCAAAACATGAGAAGAAATTACAATGGTCATCTCCGCTTCTTGTAAGATTTTGATTATTTGGCGAAACTGCTGACGTGCCAAGGGATCTAAACCCGATACAGGTTCATCTAAGAGTAATAATATAGGCTCATGAATGATCGTTCTTGCCAAGCTTAAGCGTTGTTTCATACCTCTCGATAGGGAAGAGATAATACTGTGACGCTTATTTTCTAACTGAACTAATTCTAATACTTCTAGTAGACGACGACGACGAAAAGGTGGCTGTAATTCATATAAACGAGCAAAATATTCCAAATAATCCCAAACAGTTAAATCATCATAGAGGGGAAAATCATCGGGAAGATAGCCCAGGCGTTTTTTTAGCTGAGGATTTGAATCATCTCTTAATAAGCGATCGCCATTGATGTAAATTTCACCTTTGGTCGGTTCTTCTGCTGCTGCTAACATTTTAATTAAGGTCGTTTTTCCCGCCCCATTTGGCCCAATTAACCCATATACTTCACCGTTTTTAATCCGCAGGTCAATTTCATTAACTGCAATCTGACCTTCAAATCTTTTGGTTAAGCCATAGGTAGCGATCGCCCATTCTTGACTCATATATAATACGCCTGATGTGAATTAGCGGTGAGACCCCCTTCGGGTTCATGAGTTGCTCATGGGGGAAACCCCCAAGACCGCACTCATTCACCGCGTCGCCGTCAGGCGCAAGGGAAGCTCACCAAGAAGCTTCGTTCAGATTTATGGGTTTTTAGCTATTAGCTTTTAGCTAAAAAAATTTACTATTTAATCACTAGGTTTATTTTCTACTAACTTAACATTATAAATGGAAGGACTTTGGAACTGTTCGCGCTATCCTATAACAAGCAGTTTGATCTAAATAAATGATTTGAATTATGTTTGGAAAGTCGCCCCGTGAACCACAAAAGCCTACTATGTCAGATTTGCAGGACATCAAACTTACACCTCCTCCCACTACAGCTAATGCCAACTTTCCTCAAGATACTTTACTGCAAAATAAAACTGAGGTTGTGGAAACAAACGAACTTGTCTCAACAGTCGAAAAAATTAGTCGAATTGTCTCTCCCTATTTCGTTGTTGTGGTAGGCTTGGCTTTATATGACAATAATTTTCTGATTAGCACCATTTTAATTGTTGTAGGTATACTCTCTCTCCTCAAAGTTTCGACTCAAGATGTAGGCGATTTTTTGGAATGGTTAAAAAAGTTTTTAGGTTTAAGTAATTAGATGATTTTTGCCAATTGAATTACTAGTTAAAGTTAAATAAAAATTGCCACAAACTAGAAGATAAAAATGACAGAGAAACAATTTACTGATTACTGATTACTGATTACTGATTACTGATTACTGATTACTGATTACTG
>CAYMWC010000011.1:0-52064 GCA_964393695.1 uncultured Pleurocapsa sp. | reverse complement strand
TTGTTCTATTTCTGTTAGTAAGGTTATATATAGATAAATCTATTCAATCTAAATTAAAAGAAGCTGGAATTGCTCCAGAAAAAATTACTTTAGAAACTGAAAATTTTTTACCACCAATTAAATTAGAAAATACTCAAGCGATCGCTGATATGAAAGTTAAGGCGATTGCAGGATCGTAGCCAATCAAAAAGATGCTTAATTTTAGTAGAGGGAACAGCAGCAAAACATCTCTGGATTTAATTTGAAATCTGCTGTATTTAAATTTTGTAAACTAGCAAAAAAATTCTTGATCATATCAATTTAATTGGATTTTTTGGGCAGACTAGGATAGTTATCAATCGTTTTACTTCAACTACTGTAGATTCATCTAAATTTAATCGTTAGAATGAAGCAATCCATATTTTCCTGGTAGGAAACTATATATTTTCATTTAAGTCGTATCACTTAATCACAATCAAGGTCGATGACTGAACCAACTAAAGATTTATCCTTGGCTCAAGCCCACTCCTTAATTGATAGCTATGCTTTTGACTTAGGAGGTGACAATGCTGAAAAATTATTACAGTATTGGTTAGATTTCTATCATGCCAGTTGGATTCGACTGGCAACTATCGAAGCATTGTATTTAGGACGCTATAAAGCAGTTTCTATTGAACATATACTAAATGTTTGGCTGCGTTTGGGTACTCCTAATACTCATTTTACCTATGAGTTTGAACGGCTTATCTGTCGTAAGTTACCGAAGCATTTAAGCGAGTTATCAGACTTAACTACCAGTACAACCGAATTGCCAGCCATCGATTTAACTCAGGCTAATCAGCAAAACTCCGAACCAACAGTTGTTGTCCCAGCAGTTGAACAACCAGAAGAGAAACAACCAACAGGTAATATTACTGAAAATAACTCGCACAAAGAAAAAACTATTGTTAAGAAGTTTAATAAGCCTTCAAAACCTAACATATCCCTAATTTCAAATTGGGGAATTTCCTATCAAGCTAATTGGTCTGATTTTACAGGAGAAAATAAAATGATTGACCAGTTTATTCCTCTGCCAGATGTATCTTCCTTTTTTAATAAGCTCAAAACATTTGGCGAAGAAAAGTTAGAAAGACAGTAATTTATATTACAATATGTGAAGTTAAGCTGCTTTTCGGGAATTAGAAATTGTAATGCGCGTAGCAATCGTTGGTGCAGGATTAGCAGGCATGGCAACAGCTATCGATTTAGTTGATGCAGGTGCTGAAGTTGAAATCTTTGAATCTCGTCCTTTTGTCGGGGGAAAAGTAGGTAGTTGGGTAGACAAAGACGGTAATCATGTAGAAATGGGCTTGCACGTCTTTTTTGGCTGTTACTATAATTTATTTGCTTTGATGCAAAAGGTAGGGGCAATAGACAACCTGCGTCTCAAGGAACACACTCACACTTTTATTAATCAGGGTGCTAGAGTTGGTGAGCTAGATTTTCGTTTCCTGACAGGTGCGCCATTTAATGGTTTAAAAGCTTTTTTTACTACTTCCCAGCTTTCCGCCATAGATAAGATGGCAAATTCTTTAGCCTTGGGTACAAGTCCAATTGTGCGAGCTTTGGTTGATCCCGAAGGAGCAATGAAAACTATTCGCGATCTAGATTCGATTAGCTTTGCAGACTGGTTTCGGAGTCATGGTGGTAACAATGGTAGTTTGAGGAAGATGTGGGATCCTATTGCTTATGCTTTAGGCTTCATTGATACAGAAAATATTTCTGCACGCTGTATGTTAACTATTTTTCAGTTTTTCGCTACTAAAACTGAAGCCTCAGTCTTACGGATGTTAGAAGGTTCTCCCAGCGAATATCTACATAAACCCATTTTGGAATACTTAGAAGCAAGGGGAGCTAAAATTCATACTCGTCGTCGAGTTAGAGAGATTTTATTTAACGAATCAGGAAACACTACTAAAGTTACAGGTATTGTAGTGGCTGACGGCGAAAACGAATCAACTATTACTGCCGATGCTTATGTTTGCGCTTGTGATGTCCCTGGAATCAAAAAAATCATTCCTTCCCAGTGGCGTAAATGGTCAGAATTTGAGAACATTTATAAGTTAGATACCGTACCTGTGGCTACCGTCCAGTTGCGTTTTGACGGCTGGGTAACAGAACTTCATAATGTGGATAATCGCAAACAGTTAGAACAAGCTGCTGGTATTGATAATCTGCTTTATACTCCCGATGCTGACTTTTCTTGTTTTGCTGATTTAGCTTTAGCTAGTCCAGGAGATTACTATAAACAGGGAGAAGGTTCGTTACTGCAACTTGTTTTAACTCCTGGCGATCCTTTTATCAAAGAGAAGAACGAAGATATTGCTAATCATGTCTTAGAACAAGTACATCAACTATTTCCTTCTTCGAGAGAGTTAAACATGACTTGGTATAGTGTCGTCAAACTAGCTGAGTCACTTTATCGCGAAGCACCTGGCATGGATCCTTATCGTCCACCTCAGCAAACTCCTGTGACTAATTTCTTTTTGGCAGGTAGTTATACACAACAGGATTATATCGATAGTATGGAAGGAGCGACCCTTTCTGGAAAGCAAGCAGCTAAAGCTATTTTGGAAAATGCTCAACAGTTAAAAGCTGTAATCGTTTAGGTGGAATCATAAATACTGAAATAATGACAGACTGGCTAGAACATACCGTACAAATAGAAGTCCCCGTACCGATTGAATTAGTATGGAGTCTTTGGTCAGATCTAGAACAGATGACCATTTGGATGAAATGGATTGAGTCGGTCAAAATTCTGGAAGATAACCCCGAACTATCCCGTTGGAAGTTGGCTAGTGGTGGTTTTAACTTTACTTGGCTATCTCGTATTGTCCAAGTTGTTCCTCAGCAAATAATAGAATGGCAATCGGTGGACGGTTTACCCAATAAAGGAGCGATTCGCTTTTACGACCGTCGAGATAATACTATTGTCAAAATGACTTTTGCCTACGCAGTACCAGGTATTCTCGGTCAGATAATGGACAGTTTGATTGGAAATATTGTTGAGTCTACTGTCAAAGCGGATTTAGAGCGATTTAAGGAATATGCGATTAAAAAAAGAGATGAAAGTTGAAATCAGTAGCGAAGCAAAGTTAACTACATTTAGACGATACTCTAAATTAATACGTCGCGACCCAATATTGGAATCGAGATATTTAAGACGTTCTGGCTTCCCGATTCCTTTAGATATAAACAGAGTTCTATCCTTTAGAATAGAATTACTGTCATTTCAAAATATTTTTCTTGATAACCTTGAAGGTTTTTAGGCAGGATAGATCCTCAAACGGCGATTTGGTTCATCACCAAAGCTATCGGACTGTAAACGGTAGTGTTCAATCAGTTCGTGCTGCATTTTTCTGACTTTTGCTGATCGCGGTAATAATTCTACGGGTTGTCCCTTGGGAATCACGATTTGTTCTACAGCCAGTCTTGCCTCTTCTAAAGCTTCGATCTCGTCATCGTTACCTGCTTTACTAAACAGACGTAAATCGGTTGGTTCAGGGATATTAGGATCGTCGAGATTTAAAATTTGACGAAAAATACGAGTAATTTGAGGAATAGTATTGGATTTAACTGTATAAATCGGAATATGACGATCTTGGGCGAGGTTACGGAGTTTAGAATGATGTTTAATTTGCGATCGCAAGGCAATTACTGCATCTGCTTCATCTGCATCTTTGGTTAGTATGATTGGTAAGCCGAGTACCTCAACTACCTGTTCGATCTGAGAGCGACCAATACCGTAGGCATAGATATAAACAGGTAAATCTTCGCCATTAGGGCCTGGAGTACGAATTTTTTGATTGTAAGGATCTTGAGTCTGCCAAGACCGCTCTAACATCATGTCCCAGTCGGAATTGCCTCGCTTTGATTTACTGCTTTTAAGAGCCACAGGAGTCATTTTTCCCGACGCTCTTAAACCTTGAGGATATAAGGGAGTTACGGCTGCTGTACCGCTAGGAGATAAAGGTTCAAAAGCGGGTTGAGTATCCGCGTGAATTATTGTAACTTCGCCACTGTCGTCTACAGTTCTTACTTGGGCTGGTGGTTCAACTCCTCGTAATAGAGTATCAATAGTCACTGCCACATCATCATGAACAACCCAACGCTGACGTTCGAGCATTTCTACGGCGATCGCAAAAGTCGGAGGAGCTTTGCGTTCTAAAACCGTCTTTTGAGTTCGACGACGACGGGCTTCATCATCCCCTAAAGTCACACTCTGGATACCACCGACTAAATCAGATAGAGTGGGATTTTTAATTAAGTTTGCCACTGTATTGCCGTGGGCTGTCCCTACTAATTGTACTCCGCGTTCAGCAATGGTTCTGGCTGCCAATGCCTCTAATTCTGTACCAATTTCATCAATGACAATCACTTCGGGCATATGGTTTTCCACCGCCTCAATCATCACCTGATGCTGTAATTCTGGGCGGGCTACCTGCATCCGACGAGCGCGACCAATAGCAGGGTGAGGAATATCACCATCCCCTGCAATTTCGTTAGACGTGTCGATAATTACGACTCGTTTGCCGAGGTCATCCGCTAAAACTCTCGCAATTTCCCGTAAAGCAGTAGTTTTACCTACCCCTGGACGACCTAAAAGCAGAATTGACTGTCCTGTTTCCACTAAGTCACGGATCATGACAATTGTGCCAAAAATTGCGCGACCAATACGACAGGTCAAACCAATAATATCGCCAGTACGATTACGAATAGCACTAATACGGTGCAAAGTTCTTTCTATCCCTGCCCGATTATCACTGCTAAACATACCTACGCGGTCAATACAGTGTTGAATCTCAGCTTTAGTAACAGGTTGATCACGAATATAAGTAACGCGATCGCTAAAACGGGCTTCTGGTAGTCTGCCTAAGTCTAAAACTACTTCAATCAGGTTATCTTTATCTGGCTGGAGATGGGCTTCTAAAGGGGAAAGAATTGAGTCGGGAAAAATGGTAAGTAGTTGATCTAAATTATCAGTAACTTGCATCCGATGAGAAGGTATTTCTGACTGCATTTAAAATATATTTCTTTGGTTATTAAATAATTTATTAGTTAATCGTCCAAAAAAAGCTAAAAGCTAATGGCTAATAGCTATTTTTAATTTGCTTGATTAGATGACTAGCAGTATTTACAGCTTTTCCTAACAGTTCTTGATTGTGTTCTAGCTTGAAATTAAGCTGGTTCATTGGTTGAGTTTTAGTTAAATTTAAATTAAATTGAATATTTTGCAGTTCAGTTTTTCCTAACTGCGCCAAGATTGGCGATAGGATAGCACGGGCATAACTCCCATAAGCCACCCCAGAAATAGTGTTACATATAGAAGACATTTTTGCCTGTCGCAACATTCCTTCTTGCTTAAGTTTGTGGATTGTATAGTCATTTGTTCCTCCTGCTAGTTGCACATATCCAGGTAGTTTTGCCTCTAAAACCTTTTGAGCAAAAGCGATCGCAGCGTGGGTAGTCCCCTTACCAATATCACCACTCATCGAACGTCCATCTGTCTGCCAAATCAAAGGACAGGGAAGTGGGCTAATTAGTTCGTAGAGCGATCGCAAGTACTCAATCACCTCCTCGCCATCGGTACAGCTAATAGCTAGTAATTTTAAGCGTCCCACTACGGGCATAATATCTAACCATACACGTTTAAAATCAGCTTCGTGTCCCACTTGGGTATGAATTTCAATCGCGTCTATGGTCATCGCTTCCATCCCAGACAGAACTATACTGGGACTTGATATATAAGAACGAGTCGTAATTAACCCTTGAGGACAAATCGCTACACAACGACCACAACCATAACAGAGACTTTCGATAACTCCTACGGAATTAAGATTAATTGCTTCGGCTGGACAAATTTGTACACAGGGTTGTGGACAGTCTGGAGGACATTTGCTTAAATCAAACTCTGCCTTGCGAAAATGAGGATCTTCGCCATCATTAATACTGACCATTAACCAAGGAGTAGACAAATTATCTGATTTGAGGTTATTTCGTAATTTATCGGCTATTTCTATACCTTCTTGAGCAGCAGCAATTACCGCAGGATCGGCAGCCACATCTATACAGTCAGCACCAGCCAAACTATAGGCTAAAGCCAAATTACGAACCGCAGGCAAATGTTGATAGCTAGCTCCGCAAATCAGTTTGAACCAGCTACCTTCGATTAATGAATGTAAAGGGTAGGATTGAACTCTCACTCTTACATACTAATAGTTTGTCTGTTATTAGTGTGAGAATTTTTGCTTAATTTTTTAAGAAAGTATTTATAAAGTAAATAAAATCTTTGCCAAAATGAAAAGTAACCTGTTTTGGAGCAAATGTAGATGAACAATCCTGTTCCCATTTCAACACTTTTCATTGGACTCAATGGATTCATCGCGTTTGCCTTATCTTACATTGTGGTAATCGAACGAACAAGCACTAGAGTTTGGCATGGAGAATCGAAAGATAATGCATCAAATCAGCCAAACTACCTTGAGAACCCAGGTAAGTGGGCAGCATTTATCGAAAGCTATACCCAGAAGTCAGTTACGACTAAAGCTAGTGATGATGGGATATTGCAGCGCAAGGTGCGAGCTTTCGGGAATTTCATGGAGTATGTGCCACTGGCATTGCTATTCATTTTGGTACTTGAGTTCATGAATTTGCAGACATGGTTATTATGGCTTTTGGGAACTGCGCTTACAGGCGGTCGTGTTGCCCATGCATGGGGAGTAATTAAAACATATGGACCTTCACCAGGTCGCGCAATTGGGTTTTTCTTGACCTGGTTTGTGTATTTGGTTGGTGCTGGTGCTTGTATATATTGTGGTGCTATCGGACTATTGCAGTAGTAATCGCCGTAGAACGGAGTTAATCGATGTGTGATAAAAGTTACTTGCAGCCGCTCAACCAGAACGTTAAAAATGTTTTTTATGTTTACTTGATAAACACTCTCTAAGTAAACTGACACAGTTAATCTAAGGTATTCAAACAATCTACCGATAAACGCAGATGATTTGCTTGTTTACCAACTATTTTTAGGGTTTTGATAGATGCTAGATCATGCTTATTCTTTTAGTGCGATCGCCTTCGCTCTATCTTTCTTTAAGCCTTCTGTTTGGCAAAAAGGTAAAAACTCTTGACGTTACTCTTAACAAAAGAGAGAGAATAAAATGAGAACATCCCCACCGACGACCAAATCAACGGGGATGTTTAGTTAGTTCATCAAACTTGAGTCAATTATATCAATGGAAGAACAGGAAAGAGAACAGAACAAAAGAATTAATCAACATCAACGGTTAATTAATAATCTTAGAGAAAGACTTAAAACTGTAGAGACAGATGTTGAACCTGATGGCAGAATAAGCGAAGCTTTTGATGCTTTAGATAATCATTTGGATGATGTAGAACAAAGGTTATCTAAAAGATTGGATGACCATGATAAAAGATTTGATCGTTTAGAATATAAGGTTAATCAACTGGGCAGTAAGTTAGACATTATTATCGAACATCTAACAAGTATCAACGATTTACCCGAACAATAATTGCGATTCAAGCGGTAGTCATTTTTTACCGCTTACTTAATTCAAGCAAAATATTGTGATATTTCTTGAGCGATCGCTCTTGCTCCATCTTTCTTTAAACCTTGGATTTGGCGAGGAGGTAAAAGCTCTTGACGTAAAAAATTCCAGTCTCCCTGAAAGAAATCGGTGGTAGAAATAATTTGATGCTCTGAATAGTCTTGAATACTGTTGAGTAATACTGGGGCTTCGGCGAAGTCTTCACGGGTAAGAGAAACAATGGGAAGATCACAACACAAAGCTTCAGAAAAAGTACTATAACCAGGTTTAGAAACTATACGTCCACAAATAGGCATAAAATCTAATGGACGGAGACTTCCATCGACAACTTTGATTAAATTAGGTAAATCTGGAGCATTACGGTCAAAAGTAATAAATTGCCAGTCAGGAAAATGATTTAAATTTTGATAGGGAATTGCTTGCAGTCCTAAACCACCAAAAGTAAGCAAGATCGTTTGGGCTTGGGGTGCAGTGAGCGCAAATTTTTGGCGTAATTCTAACTGACTATAACGGGGAGTATCCCCTGTAAGTCCGACATCGGTAATTTGAGGAAAAGCACTCATCGGCTCTGCTAAGGGCAGACGAAATAAGCGATCGCTCTGATGGTAGTAATTCTCGATCCACTCTACCACCGCAGCAAAGTCTTCACCCCAATGACGATAAATAAAATCCCAACCAAAGTTACTCATCATCCAGCAGGGAATCCCAGCAGCACGGGCGATCGGCGCAGCTAAAGCAGGAATATCAGCTAAAATTAGCCCCACATTATTATTACGAATATACTCAACTTCCTCGGCAATAATCTGCTCTTCTTGGGCAATAATCTGCTGCATCTTGCTCAAAGTAGTTTGCTTATCCATAGTCAGGCTATCGCTTTGAATCACACCCACATCAAAAATACGCTGACGATAGATAAAATCTCCTGGCACATAAGATTTAAGCAACCATTCAGGTGCAACAGTTACAAAAATCAAAGCTATATCAGGACACAATTTCTGTAATTGTGCTGCTACTGTGGCTGTCCGTACAGCATGACCAAAACCATGACTGGTTATAGCAAGATAAATGCTTGGTTGAGACATTAAATTAAATTAAGATGCTTACCGAAGACAATTAAAACATACATGGCTTAAGAATTCGAGTTTTAACTTAAGTTGATAAGCTGAAGGAAAGTAAGCTGTGGGGATTGCTAATGGCTAATTATTGATAATGGTTGATTGTTAATTGTTCCTTATTACTCTTTACTTGTTGCTTGTTACTCTTTACTTCCTACTTTTTAATAAGTACTTAATTTATTTAGTTGAGACTATGCTCTCCCAACCAAGCGATCGCTCGAACTTACCACCTCTCGATCTATTTCAAAAACTGGCTGCTAAAGTCAAAATTGAGAGTATCAACCCCCATAATCCAGTAAAAGTCTTTTACCTTCCTCAACCTTGGCAATTATTAGGGACAGGAAACTATGCTGCGGTATTTACTCATCCCAATTACCAAAATCTTGTAATTAAAATTTATGCTCCAGGGCGCTCGGGATGGGCAGAAGAAGTGGAAGTATATAAGCGTCTTGGTTATCACCAGTCTTTTTCTCAATGTTTCTATGCTGAAGAAAATTGGTTGCTCTTAAAACGACTACACGGTGTTACTCTCTATGATTGTATGCATCGGGGTTTAAAAATTCCTCAGCAAGTTATTCAAGATATTGACCAAGCTTTAGACTATGCAAAATCAAAAGGTCTAACCCCCCATGATGTTCATGGGCGCAATGTCATGATGTCGGAAGGAAGAGGTTTAGTAGTTGATATTTCTGACTTTTTGGACTTGTCACCCTGTCGGGCTTGGCAAGATTTAAAGCAAGCTTATTATTGGCTATATAGACCTTTAATTTCTTGGCATTATTTACCTGTACCCCATTGGTTTTTAGATAGAATTCGTAGTATTTACCGTTTTTATCGTCAGAGAATTTTAGATTAAAGATTGTAAATTGTAGATTTACCTCCTCCGCTCTGCTTACTGATAACTGCTTACTGATAACTGGTCACTGTTTATTGTCCAACATAGCGATGTAAAAAGCTTTCTAAAGATTCCATTTTGATCCCAAAAGTGGATTCTAAACGGGCAATTTCATCTTCAGTACAGAAAAACTCATTAGCCAAAAGCGTCCGCAATGTCCCTAATGATTTATTTAACTGAGGATTAAGTAAGCCAATGCCCATACGCAAGCCGTCTAATAACTGTAAAGGTGGATTAATAATAAATGGCTCGCGGTTAAACAGACGCGCAAAAATACGCGAAATATCTTCTCGTTTAAGGATATCTGGCCCACCTACAGCAAATATTTGATTTTTGGCTGCTGGAATTTGAGTCGAGGCGATCGCGATTTTGGCAAGATCATCAGTACTGACAATGGAAGAACGATTTTGTTGCTCTCCAATTGAGAAATAGATACCCGTATCCCGAAATCTTTCAGCCAGAGGAATTATATTATTCGCAAATCCCGAAGGACGGAGAATTGTATAGTTTAAACCACTGGCAATTAAATATTTTTCTACTTCTCGTTTGGCTTTGAAGGTAGGAGAATCTTGATAACCTCGCTCTACTCCCAGCACTGAGATAAATACAAAATGTTCTACATTATTAGCAATTGCTTGATCGATTAGATCAATATTTGCCCGATAGTCGAGAGCTAGAGCATCACTCCCAGAGCCATGACTACTGATGATGTATTTAACATTACGACAGGCTTTAACAATGTCTCTCTCTTGTTTTAAATCACCAATAAAAATTTCTGCACCCCGATCTTCTAATTCGCCAAAACGGGAGGCTAAACGCACAAAGGCTCTAACTGGTTGCTCATTTTCCCTTAATTGTCTAACAATTCTACGTCCTAAAGATCCCGTTGCACCTGTGACTAAATACATGACAATACCTCATTTTAAATAACCTATAACCTACAACTTTTTTGCTATTTCCTATTTCCTACTTCCTATTTCCCATTATTTCTTAAACTGCTTTTCTACCGCCTTAACTAGTAAGTCCCTGGGAACAAATCGAGGAATGTTAACTAAAAGCTGATTAGCAATACCACCAGTGACAATGGTAGATTGTTTTTTGTCCATTGCCTTTAATGCTTCTTTAACTACTGTTTCACTAGAAGTCATGTTGCTAGCATCTCCACCACCAAAGCTATCGGGGAAATCGGCTCGTTTAAAAAATTCTGATTCTGTAGCACCTGGACAAACGGCGAGAATATTTACCCCACTCTGTTTATTTTCTGCCCACAGTGCTTCTGTAAAGTTTAGTACAAAAGCTTTAGTCGCTGCATACACCGACATATAGGGTAGCGGTTGAAACCCAGCAATAGAAGAAATATTAATAATTCCTCCAGAGCCTTGTTTTTGCATTACTGGTAAAAACAACCCTGTTAATTCAACCAACACAGTAATATTCAGTTGAACCATTTCTAGTTGCTTAAACAAAGAGCGATCGCTAAATGCGCCATAGTCGCCAAAACCCGCATTATTAATCAATAAATCTACAGTTAAACCTTGAGCTTGAACTTGCTGAAATAACGCTTGTCCTGCTGCTGGCTCAGTCAAATCCTGAACTATGACCGTAGTTTTAATTTGGTGCTGGGTAGCCAATTCTGTCGCCAATTGCTCTAATTTAGCTTGCGATCGCGCTACTAAAATTAAATCTATCTTTTTACTAGCTAACTCCCTGGCAAAGGTTGCACCAATTCCTGAAGATGCACCAGTAACTAAAGCCGTTTTCATATTTTTTAATTAACTTAGGGTATTGTTACGAATTGTAACGCAACTTCAGTTTTAGCAGGAAATTGATAGCCAATGTGACTTCTGACTTCTGACTTCTGTACGGGCGTTTCGCGAAACGCCCCTACGATGACTTCTGACTTCTGACTTCCGCGTAGCGGTACTAATCAGGATACCAAAACATCCCTTTAATACCTTCGGGATCGAGCATAAAACCTAGTCTTTGATAAAACTTGACTACTTGAGGATCGGCAAAAAGAGTAATATTACTAATGTCTGCACTACGTAGTTGAGAGATAGCATACTTCATCATCGCCTTACCCAAACCTCGACCTTGAAATTTCGGATCAACTACCACATCCCAAATAGTGGCATTAAAAGCATGATCAGAGGTTGCCCTAGCAAAACCAATTAGTTTACGCTGTTTTCCTTCAACTTCCCACATCGAAACCACTAAAAAGCTGTGTTGAATTGCCTTTTTGACTTTACGGAGAGGACGACGCGCCCAACCAACGCGATCGCAAAGTTCTTCTAATTCATAAAAGTCGATGTCGCGCTCAGTGCTAAAAATTATTTGGAGTTGAGAAGTATCTTGGCTATCTAAGCTGAATAATTCTCCACCAAATTCGGTAGTTTCTGAGGTACTTACTGTCTCTGAACTGCTAAATAGTTTTTTCCAAAAGACCATGCGGGTATGGCTTTATCTTTTATTACATATTCTTGTTATATTAGTCTATTTTTAGACGCAAAAACATTTTTGACCATAAAAACTCTTAAAAATCTATCCTTTTACGAGGTCAATTAAAAATTGAATCTACCATCAATGCTTAACTTAAATATAGCAGTTGAAATTTTCTGGTAAAAATTGACACAATTATAGATCTAGGCTTCTCCTGGAATATGATGATACGATAAAAAAATGCCATCCATCAATATACTGGAAACACTTCATATTTATGAGCTAACTGCCCCTGTTGCCAACCCCAAGTTACCTGTGTTAGTTTTTGTTCATGGTTGGCTTTTAAGCCGTCGGTATTGGCAGCCTTTAGTGGAACTTCTCAAATCCGAATATCAATGCTTAGTCTACGATGCTAGAGGTTTTGGTGAATCTGTTACAACTAAAAATGCTTTAAATCCAACTAGAAGCTATAGTCTCAATGCCTATGCTCATGATTTAGAATATTTGCTTAAAAATCTCGGAATTAAACGAGCTTGGGTGATTGGACATTCTTTGGGAGGTAGCGTCGCTCTTTGGGCAGCAGCTCGCTATCCTGAAGCTATTGAGGGAGTAATTTGCCTCAATGCGGGTGGGGGTATTTATCTTAAAGAAGAATTTGAACGTTTTCGTAATGCGGGTCAGCAAATAGTTAAGTTTCGTCCTCGCTGGTTGCCTTGTGTGCCGCTTCTGAGTCTGTTGTTTGCACGGATGATGGTTGCCCGTCCTTTGGAATTAAAATGGGGTCGTCAAAGATTACGTGATTTTGTTCAAGCTGATGAACAAGCTGCTTTGGGCGCACTCTTAGAATCTACCACTGAATCAGAAGTCCATTTATTACCTCAACTAGTTTCTCGTTTAAAACAACCTGTTTATTTCATCGCTGGCGAAAAAGATCAGGTGATGGAAATTAAGTATGTTCATCACTTAGCTAGTTTTCATTATTTATTTGCTTCTCAAGACAGCAATGTATTTATGATTCCCAACTGCGGTCATTTAGGCATGATCGAAGTTCCCGAGGCGATCGCTGCAATTATTACTGATATTTTGCATAAGTATCAAGAGAAAATTTAATTTGCTAATTGTTCGGGATTAAGATTAATTAAGGGCAGACTCTCTCCACCCATAACCGTAGGAAATTTACCATCCCATTTGTCGATCGCTTGTTGTTGTAATAATTCTGAAGTTAAGGTTTGACGTTGTAATCTTTGTGCTTCTGCTTGTCCTTTGGCGCGGTTAACTGCTGCTGTAGCTTCTTTTTCCGCTTTTAGGGCTTCAAAATCGGCTTGTTTTGCTTGTTGTTCAGCAATTTGTTTAGCTTCAATTGCCTTGGCAAATTCAGGAGAAAAAGAAACATCGACTAAAGAAACGTCATCTAATAAAACGTCGTAGGTTTTGAGCCTGTCTTGTAACTGTAAATCAATTTCTTGCTTTAACTCTGTTCGTTTAGTAATGATTTCCTCAGCCGTTTTTTTGGCTGTGGCAGCTTTTACTACTTCATTAACGGCAGGAGAAACAATACCGTTGAGAATTTCTTCTTCATCGCCGATGCGTTGATAAATACGATTTACTTTAACTGGATCAATATGCCAGTTGACGGCAACATCAGTTTTTACGTCCTGTAAATCCTTAGAAGAAGCTTGAGCAGTGATATCGCTTTTCTGGACTCTGACTGTCAGATTTTCTACCGTGGTCACTATTGGTAGTTTAGGGTGAATTCCTTCGTCTAAAATACCATCTTGAACTTTGCCAAACCGCATTACTACCCCACGCTCACCAGCATTGACAATCGCAAAAGGTTTAAAAACAATTAAGCCAAAAAATAAAATAGCACCACCAATTAAATAGGTTGTTAACCCCGAAGGAAAAGCAACATTTAAGTTATTACGGCTATTTTTCATACTTTTACCCAAGAAATATATTTAACTAGACTCACTTTATTTAATCTTTAACATGACTTGATAATATTAGATATATATTTATGTAATTAGTTTTAAAATAATATGTTTTTCGGTACTAAAAATTATTATCCTTTGATAGCTAAGTCATTATTGGTTACTTGTTTAATATTAGTGACACCTACTTGGGTCTCTTCTGCTCATGCTAAAAAACCCGATCATCATCGAGGACATAGAGATAATTCATCTAATCATCAATATGAAACTAATTATTTAATAGGATTAAATCAAGTTCAAAAAACTAATTTAATTAATTTATTAAGAGGAAGAGATAATAATAATTATCTTTTAAATCCTGGGGTCAGAATTGAAATTAATAATCAAATAAACTCATTACCACCAGGTATTCAAAAACGTTTAGCTAAGGGTAAACCTCTGCCTTATGGTATTGCTAAAAAAGTAATACTTCCTCAAGAAGTGAACAGTTATCTTAAGTTATCACAAGATTATAGAATTATTGTTTTAGGATCTTCGGTAATAGTATTAAATTCTGCCGATAACATTATTTTAGATATATTACAGGCTGTATTTTAAGTAAACTGTCACCCATTGTTGTTTTGCATATCAGTCTATTAGCCAAAAAACTATTAAAAGAAGGATAAGTTTTGAATCTAGCCAACTCTTATTCATGAGCTAGATAGTCTATTCATTTGCGCGTATAAAAATAGATGGTATAACTGATATATAGTAATCCTAAATTATCTATGACCACGTAAGCAAGTAAATAACCACTAGAATATACAATTCAAAGCTCAAAATTTAAATATAACTGGCAAATTTTTACTTATGACTTCTGCACAAATAAATAAAGATAGCTAATGTTCAAATTTTGTTTTTAAACTGCAATAATCATTATCTTGTAGTGGTAGATGGACAAAAAGTATAACGAAAGGCTACAAGAACAAATATTAATAGTAGATGATTTACCAGAAAATATCAGAATCTTATCATCTTTATTAAGCAAGCAAGGCTATAAAGTAAGTTCTGCCACAGATGGAAAAATGGCTTTGGCTATGATCGAGACAGAATCGCCAGACTTAATATTGCTTGATATCGTGCTACCTGTAATAGATGGTTATCAAGTTTGTCACATCCTCAAATCCCAAGAACAAACTCGACATATTCCCATTATCTTTTTAAGTGGCTTAGATTCTGAACTTGATAAAATCAAGGCTTTTCAAGTTGGAGGAATAGACTATATTACCAAACCTTTTTTTATTGAAGAAGTAGTCTTTCGAGTTAAAGCGCAATTAGCCAGCTTTAAGCAGCAAAAACAATTTAGGCAGATACTTAGTGAACAAGTTATTGAAAGACAAGTCACTGAAGAAGAGTTACACAAATCTCGTGCTTTATTAACAGGGGTATTAAATAGTTCTCTAGACGGGGTGGCTGCTTTTGAAGCAATTCGCGATCGCCAAGGTCGCATCATTGATTTTCGTTGGTTAATTGCTAATCCCGTAGCAGCCATGACTGTAGGTGGAACAAGTGAGAGTTTGAGGGGAAAACGGTTATTTGTGGAAGAATCTCCTGGTCATTTATTTGATGGACTATTTAATTTATTTGTTCAAGTCGTCGAAACTTGCACTGTCTTAGAAAAAGAATATTACTACAATTCAGATGCTCTCAAAGCCTGGTTTCAAATTGTGGCGGTAAAACTAGGAGATGGTTTTGCTATGACTTTTCGCGATATTAGCGATCGCAAACAAATAGAGATAACTCTCAAAAGAGCTAATTTGCGTTTGACCTATCAGGCTAATATTGACAGTCTGACTCAAATTTCCAATCGTCGTCGTTTTGATGAATATATCAACCAAGAATGGTCACGCTGTGCCAGAGAAAGAGAGTATTTGTCGCTAATTTTATGTGATGTAGATTACTTTAAAGCTTACAATGACACTTATGGACATCAAGCTGGAGATAACTGTCTTTACGAAGTAGCTCAGGGAATTGAAAAAGCAGTCAAACGTCCTGCGGATGTTGCCTTTCGTTATGGTGGCGAAGAATTTGCTGTCATTTTGCCTCATACAGAAGGACAAGGGGCAATTAAAGTAGCCGAAGAAATTCATGCACAAATTAAAAATTTGCAGATACTTCATGTGGCATCCGAAGTTGATAATATTGTCAGTCTGAGTTTAGGAGTTTCTAGTATTATTCCTAGTACCCAAACTTCTCCTCATATTTTAATTTCGGTTGCTGACGATGCTTTATACGACGCTAAGCTTAAAGGTCGTAATCGTGTGATTTATAAATCAGCAGACTTTAATTCAATTTGAATTTGCTTAATAAATAAATCAAAAATTATTTTGGAACGAGCAACAACTCTCAACTCATTATTGCTTCTGACTTCTGACTTCTGATTTGCGAAGCTTATCCTTTAGGACTTCTGATTTCTGACTTTAAAGAAAGGGTATAAGTAAAAATTTCTACAATTCAATTCTAATACTGAAGTCAAATTCCGTAAATTCCTGTAAGATATCTGTTTATGTATAGATATAAAAAAATTGATGTTCATACTTTATCTTTATTAACTACTTGCCTAACAAGGACGAACTGCAACTAAGCAATAATAATACTGAAATAACCAAAATATTTGATAAATTATTGCAATAATCAGAAAATCAAATTTAAATTTTTAGTCTTTGATCAATTTATTTTTGAATTTAGACCTCACAAAAGTTGTCTAATTGTCTAATACTAATTTGGACGTTTGATTCTAAAAATATGAATTGATAATCAGTCAAACTGCTTTTAGTGATCTTGACTAAAAATACCAAGATTTTGTAAAGCCTATAACAAGATTGTCTTAACTATAACTAATATTAAATAATAATAATTATTAATAATGAATTTTTGTAATTTAAAATATTTCAATTTTAATGTAAAACTCAATTGTATCAAGAGCGCAGCTGTTATTTAACAGCTATCTAATTTTATATTTATACTCAAATACTTATTGTTTATTTTTATTTTTATTTTTATTTGACTATTTAAATTAAGGAGTTTCTATGATTAGAATATTAATAGTAGACGATCAAAACTTTACTAGGCAAGCTTTACAGGCAATTCTCGAAGCAGAGATTGACTTTCAAGTAGTGGGCAAAGCCACAAATGGTACTGAAGCTCTGCAATATTTGGAGCAGAGACCAGTTGATATTACACTAGTTGATTTAGAAATGCCTGAAATGAGTGGTTTAACCGTCACTAAAATCTTAGGTCAGCGTTTTCCTGATACTAAAGTTATTATTCTTAGTAGTCATGACGATCAAGATAGCATCAATGCAGCAGTAGAAGCTGGCGCGAGAGGTTATTTATTAAAAAGCACTTCTGCTCAAGAAATTGTCGATACAATTCGGGCAATTCAACGAGGCTATTTTCAATTGGGACCTGGATTATTTGAAAAACTACTTTCTCATTTAATCCACGAAAAAGAACAAGCTGCTAAAAATTTAACCCAGTTAGAAAACAAATATGCCCAGTCAATGATTAAACTGGAAGAGAAAATTGTCTCCAGAAATGAAGCTGAGCGACAAGCACTCTATCAAGAAATTGACCTGCAAATAAATAATTTAAAACAAGATTTTCGTAATGGACTAGAAACTTTTCAGTATCAGGTGAGTAATCAATTACAAAATGGTCTAGAAGAGGCAAATCTGAGATTTCATAGCTCCATACCCAATGTTCAGAAAATCGAAATGCAGATTGATAATCGCAATATAGAACAGCAAAGGTATATTAATACTCTGTTTACTGGCAGTAAGCAAGCGATTAAAAAACTAGAGCATCAAATTAACTCTATGCGTTACTTTGTCATTTTTTTGAGTATTGTGTTTGTTACGGTTAGCCTGTTACTTTTATATTAATTTTTTAAAAAATTTTGCCAGCTTGGAGTAGAAAACCAAGACTAGATTGTATATAAGATAATAAAAAAATTTAATTTGACTTAACCTTGTCGAGTATTGAGAGTAGTAAATTCCTTGACTTCAATCGAGCAATTCAAAATTAAGAGCCTGCTACTGACATAGACAAAAAGATTTCGGTAATCACTACAAGACTAACTAATTCAAAAGTTTAGATAATATATCATTAGCACTCGTGACCTAAGAGTGCTAAATTTGCAAATGGAATACGTAGCGCAACTTAAGAATAAAATCCTATGGCGAAGATCGTTTCGTTTAATGAACAGTCGAGACGAGCATTAGAAAAGGGAGTCAACGCTCTAGCTGATGCTGTCAAAATTACTCTGGGACCAAAAGGTCGTAATGTCTTGTTAGAGAAGCAATTTGGCGCACCTCAAATTGTTAATGATGGAATTACTGTTGCTAAAGAAATTGAATTAGAAGATCCTTTAGAAAATACTGGTGCAAGACTAATCCAAGAAGTTGCCTCTAAAACCAAAGATAATGCTGGTGATGGCACAACTACAGCTACCGTTATTGCTCAAGCATTAATCAAAGAAGGTTTAAAAAATGTGGCAGCAGGAGCTAATCCCGTTGCGCTCAAAAAAGGTTTAGATAAGGCTACTGCTTTTTTAGTTAAAGAAATAGAATCAGTTGCCAAGCCTATAGCAGGGGAAGCGATCGCTCAAGTAGCTACAGTCTCTTCGGGTAATGATGAAGAAGTTGGTAACATGATTGCCGAAGCAATGAACCGAGTTACCAAAGACGGTGTAATTACTGTTGAAGAATCCAAATCTTTGGCTACTGAATTAGATGTAGTTGAAGGGATGCAGATCGATCGCGGTTATATTTCTCCTTATTTTGTGACTGATCAGGAAAGACAGATTGTCGAATTTGACAATGCAGCGATCTTGATTACCGATAAAAAAATTAATGCGATCGCCGATCTTGTTCCCATCCTCGAAAAGATTGCCCGCGAAAGCAAACCTTTATTAATTATTGCCGAAGATTTAGAAGGAGAAGCATTAGCTACTTTAGTAGTTAACAAAGCTAGAGGTGTACTCAATACGGCTGCAATCAAAGCTCCTGGTTTCGGCGATCGCCGTAAACAAATGCTTCAGGATATTGCTGTTTTGACTGGTGGTCAGTTAATTTCAGAAGAAGTAGGGCTAAGCCTGGATACTGTTGACTTAAGTATGCTAGGAACAGCCGAAAAAGTTACTATTGATAAGGAAAATACTACTATCGTTTCTGGTTTAGGTAATAGTAGCGATATTGCTAAACGAGTTGAACAACTACGCAAACAGCTAGCAGAAACCGACTCAGAATATGATCGTGAAAAATTACAAGAGCGCATCGCTAAACTAGCAGGTGGAGTTGCTGTCATCAAAGTTGGCGCAGCTACCGAAACCGAACTCAAAGATCGTAAACTACGGATTGAAGATGCACTTAATGCTACTAAAGCAGCCGTAGATGAAGGTATTGTTCCAGGTGGCGGTACAACTCTAATTCACCTAGCTCAAAAACTAGCTGGTTTTAAAGCACAGCTACAAGATTCAGAAGAACAAGTTGCTGCGGATATTTTTGCCAAAGCTCTAGAAGCTCCACTATTTCAGCTTGCTAGTAATGCTGGTGTCGAAGGTTCGATCATCGTTGAGAAAGTTAGAGACACCGAGTTTAATGTTGGTTACAATGCTCTAACTAACGAATTTGGTGACATGATTGCTGCTGGTATTATCGATCCTGCCAAAGTAGTTCGCTCTGCTGTCCAAAATGCTGCCTCGATCGCAGGTATGGTTTGGACTACCGAAGCTTTAGTAGTAGAAAAACCCGAACCCGAAGCTGCTGCACCTGGTGGAATGCCTGGTGGCATGGGCGGTATGGGTGGCATGGGTGGCATGGGTGGCATGGGCGGTATGGGTATGATGTAGCCCTAGCTCTTACACCTATTGCTATTTCAGCTATGCTGATACTAAATCCTGTTGAAATATACCATTTAAAAGTAGTTAGAAGTCAGAAGTCAGAAAGGCTTCAGCCTCAGCTTGCACTTTAGATTTAAAGTGACTTTTTAGAATCGGATTTAGTATGAGCGGGCAAGGGTCGAAGGTCGCCCTTCTTCCCTCGCCTAAGAACCCCAGGGCTGTTTCATTCGAGAGAAAAAAAGAGGTAGAATAAAGCTTTATTGGATTTAACTAGTACATTTGGGCGTAAGTCGGGCATCCATTTTTTCTCCTCGTCTCCCAGTCTCTTTGTCTCCCTGTCCCTATAAACAATGGGTAGGGAATTTACGCCACACTCTACTAGTATGTGTTCACCTTTGATGCTCTTGTCAAAAAAAACTCTCACCGCTTACAATAAATAATTATTTTAAATAGGCTTCATTAGCAATAAATTCAACTCTAGATATAAAGAATGACGATACGACTAATAAACGGAGCTGAGTTTCTTCACATCCCAAAGACTGGTGGCACTTGGGTGGAATCTATACTGGAACAGAATAAGCTCATTGCCAAACATTTTGGACACAAGCATGCTGACTACAACCACAATCTGTTGGGTTCTACATTGACTGGACAGCAGCATCTAAGAGAAGCAGCTCGTTTAGCTCAGACAAAAGTTCTTAACCTTATTGGGTATGATGTGCCGAAATCGAATAGCGACTTAGGTTTCAGATTCTGTTTCGTGCGCCACCCTCTGTCGTGGTATGAATCTTGGTGGAAGTTTATGAAAGCAAGGAAATGGGAAAACGCAGATGTTCCCTATTTTCGGACAAATTTTCATCCAAATTCTATATTGAATAGACATGGTAGTGATGATTTCAACGAATTTGTGAGAAATATTGTCCAAGAACGCCCTGGATATGTTTCGGAATTAATGTTCGCTTACACAAAGCCAGACATTTCTTTCATAGGGAGGACGGAAACCATAAGAAAAGATCTGGTCTACCTTCTCGACATTCTCGATCTACCGTATGACCCCAGGACGATTGAGAAGTCTCCGAAAATGAATGTCTCCAAGACTAACGACACAGAGATTCGGTGGAATCCCGAACTGAAAGAGATAGTAACGAGGCTGGAACTTCCCGCACTCTTGTATTTCGGCTATCTGTCCGAGAAGGAAAAATCCGAACTCGGTATCGAGATAGAGGTTATGCCTCACAAGGCCTTGCACAATAGCAACGTGCCACACGAGGCTAGAAAATCGGAAAATCAACTGACAATTCCGAAAATGATCAAAAGGCTGAATTAGAGAGCGACCAAGTCATATCATTAGGATAAGTTCATTAAACCTAAAGCAGTAGCTTTTTCGATATATGATTCGAGTTCTTTTTCGTATATACCAAGTATTTTGGGAATGTACTGACTGCATACAGAACCACAGGTATAGCAGTCGAAGTATAGGTTAGGACGTTAGCTTAACAGCATAATCAACTCGTTCTCGAAAATCCTCAATACTACCTTTTGATTTTCTCACTCTGTTTTTAATAGGAAACCAACAATGCTCTATCTTATTTAAATCAGGAGAATAAGGAGGTAAATATTGAAGTTCACAACCCGCTGATTCAACTAATTCTCTAATTCTTTCTCCTTTATGAAATGTGGCATTATCGCGCAATGAGTATTTTCCCTGGACTTAACCCAGGAAGTAATTTTTCTTCGAGCCATTTTTCAAATACCGAACGATTGCAAGACCCTTCAAAAGTTAATGGTGCAATCAATTTTCCTTGACATAATCCACTCATAATACTCACTCTCAGACTTCTTTTTCCTGATTTTAAGTCATAGAATCTTTTTCCCCTCTCGTTCCATCCATAGCCATAATCCTCTCGATTGTCCATTCCTGATTCATCAATATATACTCTATCTTCTGGCTTAGTTCGACTGATTTTTAGTTTGAATTCTTGCCTTTTTTCTTCATCTCTCTCTTGGTAACTATAAGTTTTTTTTTCTGGTATATCCAATTTTTTGCAGTGCCTTGCCAATGGTGCGATTGCGAAGCTAGCCAAAGGCATCGCTAATTTTTTCTGACCATTTATCCGCCATTTCTTGTTGAGTAAGACTTCCATAAGTCTTGGCGAACTCCCTAAATTTTTCTAAGTCAGTAATTTTAGAATTATATCCCTGTTGATATCCAACTTCTGCTCGATAATCTCCTGTTTCTCCCCTTTTTTTTAGCCAAAGGTCAATTGTATTCCGACTGATTTTAAAAATACGGCTTACTTGAGTTTTACCCATTCCATCATCGATCACATTAATTACTTTTGTTCTTAAATCGTAGCTGTAAGAAGCTGGCATCTTAGTTTTTCATCGATCATACTTTCTGTTTATTATGTCCTAATCTTTGCTTCGACTGCTATATAATCAACATATTTCATGTCTCTAAAACAACCTGCTCGTAGGAAACCATTAGTTTTAGACCAAACAAGGTGGTGCAAATAGCCCACAGGTCTCCATTTTTCGGGTAATATTTTTCTGATTAAATCTACACTTAAATTTTTCATTTGAAACAAGTTTTTCCGAAGATTTTGCTATGTGTTTTTGTATTTGTTGTATAGGTATTTGCGGTATATTTTGTTGTGCATTATCTGGAGTTTGTTTAAAGGAGGTTTATATAAAGTATTGAGTTTCTTGTTATCTTCTCCACGAACTAAAATGCAAGGCAAACTACAATCTAAGTTACATGCTTTTTTTGAACTAACATCAGGTCGCATATATCGAGCTACTAACCCCAATCGTATCTTATCAGTTTGGTTAGCCAGAGCAGCGTGCCACAAACCAGCCATATCTAAGAAATATTCACCTGCCTTCATCTCTATAGGAACAATTTGATGTGGTGCATTTTCAGGATGTAAACGATCTGCTAATTGAACCATACTTTCTGAGCTATCTAGATCGCATTCTCCCTTATTTGCATATTCTTTAAGATCGTCTTGGTATTTGTGAGTTCCAGGAATCACTTGGAGGCATCCATTATTAATATTCATATCGGTAATGGCAACAGAAACATGAACACCACCAACAGCGTAATTAATTTCGTCAATATGCCAACATGTCAACCCATCGCCAGGATTTTTGTATATTACTTGTCCAATCCAAAGCAGCAAGTCAGAACCTAAAACACTAGAAACACTATCTAGAATAGAAGATTCTGTTGCTAACTTAAAAACAGGTTTGAAAATGATATGAGAGTCTCTTCCTGACATACACTCAAGTCTTGCATTTTCTGAAGAATCTCCTATACTCTGTTCTAGCTTGATCGCCGATGAATTATCAGAGAGTGAAAATGGGCCAACATAGCCATTGTCAGCAAAAAATTGCTCCTGGTTGTCGTTCAAAATAGAATTGGGCATAATTTGGGATGATTTAGTATTCATATTGAAGAGCAAATTTAGATTCACTTTCTTTGGTAAGAACAAAGGTTAAACCTGGCTTATAACTCCCAGGACACAAATAATAAAGATAATTAACAAGTTTCAATTTTGGATCGTATGCCATACCATGTGTTGAATCAGGCAAACACCGATAACGATAATCAAAATAGTTTCCATACAAGAAATTTTTAACTCTAAAGCCTGTATTTTTTGAATATTCAATAATTTCTTGTTTTGTATATTCCCTAAAGTGACCAGGATCTTGGTTATCTTCCCTAATTTTTTCGTAAGGATTTTGACCGATTAGTATTTTCAGTCTTTTGTGTAAAGCAACTGCGTTAGGTGTTTGTAAAATAACACGACCACCTGAGGAAGTTATGGAATTAATAAAGCTGAGCACAAAATTAGGAGACGTATACAAATGTTCTATAACTTCGGCAAAGATAATTAGATCATATGATTCTATATCTCTCCGCCACAATTTTATATTTTGGCAGTCGTTCAGATTGAACTGGTAATGCCTACCTAAAGCTGTCTCTGAATCGGGTGTGAAACCGAGAGTGTCAATCGGCGTTTTCAATGAATCAGAAACTATCTCAGTAAAGGTACTAGGACCGATATCTAAAATTCGTTCTCCCTCATGGTATCCTTCCTTGATTAAATTCAACAATGTGGAGTATCTCGGTGCATGGTAGCGCAAATATTCATTATTGGGAAATCTCTTAATATAATCTTTAATAATAATTTCTTTCATATTCATAAGCTAATTTGGTTCTGCTATAAGTACTTTTTCAATAGTGTCAGCAAAACTGCGGGCTAATGAACTGTTGGTGTAATTTCGCACAACAGACTGACGACCTTGTTCCCCAAGGCTTAAGCGTACATTTCGATCTCTAATTAATTTGCTCAATTGTTCTGCCAAGGCTTTTGGTTGTGCTTCGGGAAAAGTCAAGCCACCACCAGTAGATTCAATAAGATAGGGAATTTCGCCAGAATTTGAGCCTATTACTGGGGTATTGCAAGCCATTGATTCGATAATCACCCGACCAAACTGCTCCTTCCAATTAGGTTGTGTTTCTGAAGGTAAAACTAATAAATCGAAGGCTGAAAGATAAAGAGGAGCTTCTGTGTGAGGAATATATCCCAAATAACTTATTCTCTGGTTAAGTTTAAGCTCGTTCGCAATTCGCTTAAATTCTGTTTCATATTCACCAGCACCAACCATAACTAAACGCCAGGGAAGTTCCTGAATTTGCTCTAGAGCATGTAAAAGGGTTTTAAGACCTTTTTCAGCAACAATACGACCCAAGTAGGCGATAATAACTTCGTTTTCTGTTGCTCGTAAGTTATCTTTTAGTTCTTTAGCTTGATGAGAGCTAACATAAATGTCCGTATCAATTCCTGAAGGAAGGATTGTACAATTTCCCTGATAGCCTTTTTGTCTCAAGACTTCTGCGGCACTACAAGAACCTGTAAAAGCGATACGACTGTTGTTGTATACTAAACTCTCAAGTTGACGGAAAATAAGAGGATAACGCTTAAAAATATTCTGCCAAGTAAAAAAAGCAATTGGTTTATTAATGCTGAGGCTATTTGCCCAGTAAATTTGGGCTGTCGAAATTGCGTAAGGCTCTTGATGAACGTAAATAAAATCAGGTTCGATTTCTTTTAATAACCGAATAAAGGTGGAGCGGTAAATGTGTAGAGGAATACTACCCGATAACCAAATTGGCATACCCAATAATTGTCCTCGATAATCAGACCAACGTTCGGGGCTTAAAACCTTACCATATTCTGTTTTCCAATGACTGGGAGTTACGATTGTTATCTGCCAATTAGTTTGTCGTTCTATTTCGGCGTAAAATTGTTGGTTGATTGGGGTAACGCAGGAATGACTGATAATTAAAAGTTTCATCTTAAGTTACTTTCGTTAGAAAGCGCAATTTTTAGTAAAAATACATCCAAACAATCAATAAAAACAACCTACACGAATACAATTTAGTATTTATTGGTTATTTAATCTTTCAGCGCAAATTCTAAGACTAATATATGGTCGGGTACAGATAGAGGGAGGCTTGATACATCTGTCCATGTCTTTAAGGGAGCTAGTTCCGCAGATGGATTACCTTCATTGTATAGAAGATACTTATTTGCTTTTTCGATAACTTCTCCATCTAGCTTGAGTTCAATTGGACGGTCTGGATTTACTCTATCTCTATCTTGTTCAACATCATAGACATAAACTTCCTGCCACAGAAGCAGATAAAAAGTTCCATCACTTTTTTGCAGCAACAAGTGTTTAATATCAGTATTATCACCTTCGAGGGTATATTTAAGAGAACTAGGCTCAAAATCGGGATATTGCCAAGCTTGTGTTTGCTGATTCCATGATGCCTCACCTAACAGCGAGACCATGTTTTTAATGGCATAATAAGCTGGTGTTGGCTGGAGATTTGTATCTATTATCCCATATCCTGTTCGATTGCGATTTGCATAGAGTGCAGTGAGTAATTCAAACAGGAAAGTTTTTTCAATTTGTCCTTGTAGATAGTAGTTGGCATAAATTCTCGGCAAATATTTGGCTTTGGCTTTGCGTGTAACTAGATATTTGTTTTGCTGACCACCATCTTTTTCTTCATATCCAGTTTCACTAATCCACAGTTTCTTCCCACGGCAGACTTTTTGCACTTTTGCTACTACTTCGTCCATCGATCTCACTGAATCTTTTGTCCCTCCCCCTGATTCTTGAGATGGTTTACCCAAAGCACCTGGATAAGAGTGGTCATTGCCTTTATCACAACTACCACTGAGATTGCCTACCTGTTCGAGATTGTCTAAATGTGCCATGGGGCCAAGAACTACAGGAAGATGACGTAGCTCTGGATCCGCTTGGACTCGCTCGTATAATCGTTGTTGAAATCGAAGATAACTTCTCGGCCAACTTGTTTCTGACCAATTGGGATCGCAGTCTTCAGTTTCTTCACAGGAATGAAAGCCAGGACCGTCGTATTCATTGACGCCAACTATTCCTACCACCATTTCTCCCCATAACTTAATATTATCTACTAGTTGAGTCAATATATTTTCCGAATCGAGTTGGGTTTCCCCAGAACGGATAGCTGATGCGAGCATGCGAATACCATGATCTTCATAAAGATCGGTTCTCCTCCGCCATGGTTCGGGAAAGGGCATCTCTCTGATGTAGCGAATTCCTAGATCGGCTAACAAAGCTTTTACCTCTGGATAATTGTCGCAAAGAAGACCTGGACAAAAACCGAATGAGGTAGTGATTCCCATAGACTCAACAAAATTATCTGACGCTTGGGCTTGAACATGATGAATTACCGTAGATTCAACAGCTTTGATGTTCTTAGCGAAAATTAAGACTGCTGCTGTGATTAATAAGATTGAAATCAGAGTTATGATCTTTCTAATTTTCATAAGTAATAAGAATTTTTCGTAACTCTCCAGGTTGATCTAAAGGATTGATCGAAAGAAGAGCAAAATCAATGATATATTCTTTAGATGAGTCTCAAAGAACAAGAACAAAAAGTAAAAAAGATTTTTGAAACTTGCGATCACGGCGAACAAACTCTCCTAAGTTTACCAGGATTTTGTATCGATGATTACGCTTAATCCTATTACTTTTGCTTTAATCATAAATATAAATCAAAACAAGTTACTTTTCAATGAATAACGAATATTATATATGTCCACAAGGCAGCAAAAACCAGATTGGTTTGGATTTATCTAACGATTTATTTAACTTATTAGAGCAAAAATACAAGATTAATTATTATGGCTTTTCTTACTTCTTGAAGGTATTCGAGACCATAGAGAAAAGTTCACAAATAAAAAATTTTATCTTCTACCTGACTTGGTCGAATCTCGACCAATTGCCATCGTACGGACAAAATGTTGTGGCTATAGTACTTGGAGATGAGTGGTGTCGCATACCAAAATATTGTCATCTGGTACGAGCGGTATTTAAATGCTATGGCACATCTCCAACACTTGGATGCAATCCTTTCTTACAGCCTTCATATTTAAACATTATGACACTGTTTAATTTTATTAGAGTATGGATTTTTGGTCTACCAGATCGGCTTAATTATAGGTTTCAGAAACTTAAAAATGGGCGATCGGGTACAGTAAAAATTGCATCTATTTACGACATACCGCTAGGCTATTTTAATCAATTGGATCTGCCAATAAAACCGATACACGATCGTCTTTACGATGTTTCATTTGCTGGAAGTATCGAACAGAAATTGAATTCAGTTTGGTCTTGGAACTACTGGTTGAAATCTCCGAAAACCATTGCTAGAAAAAAAATGAAATCCGTGATTGATTTGATTAGAAAAAAAAATCCCGATATTAAATTTGAATTAACTATTAATTCTCATTTTGGTGCTTCGCGTGCAGCAGATGCGAGAAGCTATTCTGAAAAAATAATGAATACAAAAATATGTCTTGTTCCCAGAGGAGCTTCTTTAGAGACATATCGTTTTTTTGAAGCTATTAGATACGGTTGTGTTGTACTGACAGAAGCTTTGCCTTCGAGGTGGTTCTATGATGACTCTCCTGCTATTCAAATAACTGATTGGAGTCAGCTTGTGGAAATTCTGGATGAGCTTGTCGATAATCAGGAACTCTTGAAACAGAAGCATCAAGAGTCATTAGATTGGTGGAAGACAAAGTGTTCAGAACTTGCTGTCGCAGACTACATAGCTCAAAAATTGAACTACCCAGAAAAACTTGTTTAATACAACAAAATTCTGTTTTTTCTTTAGACTTGTCCGAAAAATCAATTTATGAGAAAAAAGACGGTAGCAAAACTATATTTGATAGCTATTTCCATAGACTCAACAAAACTATCTGACGCTTGGGCTTCAATATGATAAGTCACAGGAGACTTAGCAGCTTTCATTTTCTTAGGGATTATTAAACCTAGTGCTATAATCAATAAGATTGAAATTAGAGTTGTGATCTTTTTGATTTTCATGAGGGGAATAAGAAGGTTTTTGAATTTTGCGATCTCAGCGATGTCTTCTGGTTTACCCTAAACGTCTTCATATTATTTTTTGTGAAAACCTCATTCTCATTATCCTTCTCTCATGCCTAATATTAGTGTTAATGAGGACAAATGTTAGATTTACCCTTTTTGACTAGAACTAAAGTCATACCTGGCTTGCAGCTATCTGGGCTTAATGAATATATTTGTTTGTATAATTCATACTTGATTTGATATAGTCTTGAATAATCTCGTTCATACTAATTTACAGGTTACTTTGAACCAACTTATCAAGCTAGTTGAGTTATTTTAAGATATCACTATAGTATCTGTTATCAAATTGCTAATTTCCCTAAAAGTCATCCTATCTGCATTCAATTAGAAAGTAAAGACAGTTTAAAGGGTCATAAAAGTATCTTAGCGGGTCATGTTAGTCTGGCTAGGAGATCACCTAGAGGCTTTATTTAATTGAGGTGCAGGGTTCGGCTAAATTACAGATCATCGATGGTATGATAATCTGATTATAATCAGGTAAACAGTAAACAAGCGATCGCCATTTTAAGATAAGCTACAGTACCATAATCTTGAAAAAATTCCGCAATCCTAATTTACATAAAGCCTTAAATATGATTGAAACAAAGTTTTTATAATGATTTTAGCTGTGGAAATCTCTGTAGTGATTCCTTTATACAACGAAGAAAAGAATATTGATTATTTATTTGAACGTCTAATCAAGATTTTAGATCAGTTAAAAACCACCTACGAAATTATTTGCGTCAACGATGGTAGTCAAGATGAGACATTAGACTGTCTAATTAAATATCATCAAACTCAATCGCAAATTAAAGTGATTAATTTGTCCCGTAACTTTGGTAAAGAAATCGCTCTAACCGCAGGAATAGACTATGCTAGAGGTCAGGCTGTAATTCCCATTGATGCCGATTTGCAAGATCCACCCGAATTAATCCAAGAATTAGTGGCTAAGTGGCGAGAAGGATACGATGTAGTTTATGCTACCAGGCGATCGCGTCAGGGAGAATCTTGGCTCAAACGTTTTACTGCCGATTCTTTTTATAAAACTATCAGTAAAATGAGTCGAATTCCCCTTCCCCATAATACTGGTGATTTTCGTCTATTAGACCGCAAAGCTGTAGAAGCCGTCAAACAAATGCCAGAAAGAACTCGTTTTATGAAAGGCTTATTTACTTGGGTAGGCTTTAAGCAAACATCCATTATGTTTGATCGCCAGCCTCGCTTTCAGGGGAATACCACCTGGAACTATTGGAAACTTTGGAATTTTGCCTTAGATGGCATTACTTCTTTTAGTTCTCTTCCTCTCAAAGTTTGGAGTTACATTGGTTTAAGTGTATCCTTTATGTCACTTATATACGCTTCTTTTTTAATAGTTCGGACTCTTATTTTTGGTATCGATGTTCCAGGTTATGCCTCCTTAATGGTAGCTGTACTTTTTTTAGGAGGAATACAATTAATTACTCTAGGTATTATGGGAGAATATCTTGGTCGAGTATATGAGGAAGTTAAAGGACGACCTCTTTATTTTGTCAGAGAATGCTATGGCTTGGAACAACAAAAGCAGCACCAAGAAATTATTTAAAAATAAGGACAAAGGCGGAGTCAGATCTTGTGTCGAAGTTAAAAGGTAGTGTTTTTTTAGTTACTATTATTTGTATTGCTGCCACAGGATTAGGTATTTATTTTCTGGGTGGAATTGAGCAAAAACAGTTACAGATGTGGTTGGAACAAGTAGGTATTTGGGCCCCTATCATTTATATTTCACTATATACTATAGGAACACTACTGATTTTACCTTCAACTCCCCTGAATTTAACAGGAGGAGCAATATTTGGTATTTGGTGGGGGACATTGTGGACGACAATAGCTGCGGTAGTAGCCGCCGCAGTCGCTTTTACCTTTACCCGTAGTATAGGACGAGAATTAATTGCCAAAAAACTGGCAGGGCGTTGGGAAGCAATCGATGCCGAAGTCTGTCAGGGTGGTTTATTTTACATGTTTGCTATCCGTTTATTGCCTATAATTCCCTATGGCTTTGTGAATTTTACGGCTGGCTTGACTTCCATTCGTTACAGAGATTATTTAACTGGCACAATTCTGGGTACAGTTCCAGGTGTTTTACCCTTCGTGATGATGGGTTCGGGGTTACAAGCCTTATCTCAGGGAGATATTTTGCCTCTAATGTTTGCCTTAGCCTTGACAGGAATGCTAGTTGGCGGTGCAACTTGGTATCGTCGTCGGCGTAAGAATCCGCAAACCGCTTTGCAACAGATAGAGCAAAAGAAGAATTAGTGTCTGAACTGTGTAATTACTAATTCTTTAAATTCAACTGCATTCTTAAATCTAAAGGGTTGACTCAATTTTTTAATATTGCTGACATTGATACCTGTTAATCCTTTTTCTTTAACCAAATTGACAAAACTCTTAGGAGTATCAACGAAAACCATTCGCAGATGGGAAGCGGACGGTAAAATTCGTTCGACCAGAACTGAAGGAGGTCATAGAAGATTTGATGTCACTAAGCTATTAGGAAGCAAATCGGATGCTTCTTTAACAGTAGCTTATGCCAGAGTTAGCTCTCATGACCAAAAGAAAGATTTAGAGCGACAAGCTTAGAAATAATTACTGTATTTAGTGCGAGATTGTATGGAAGTAGAAGCCATAAAAATAAAGCTTTGGTCGAAGAGTTAAGAGGATGTCTGAAAAGTCAAAATAAATACGATCGCGAGGTAATTCGCAAAACTAACGAAACCTCAGCACGGGCATTTCCGACTATTCTTAATGTAGATCATCCTGAATTCTTTAAACGGTTAGAAAAATGTGCTGATCGCAATGAAGAGTTAAAAGCGAACTTCAGCAATAATTTCAGTTTTAATTGGTGTATTATCAACTGTAACGAGCATTCTAATTCCATACTGATCTGTAGTGCTGTGACCAATTTGAATTTTACTTAGGTCGTTAAATAAAGCTTGGTGTCCACCGTCATAAATAACGGTACGAAGTTGTTTGTAACCTGATGTCGAAATAGGACAAATAAAATCAACATCTTTACTCCAACGATATTCTTCAAACTCAAGGGCAATGAGAGTTCCACCTCCGAAATAGGCAAAACTCTCATGAAGAAGCTCTTGATTAAAACTTTTAAGAATCGTCAGAATTTTGTTGTGATGATCTAATCTAAAAGTCATAGATCAGATTGCAACCAAGAATTATAGCGTTTAGCAAGTTGCTTTAAAAAATAAAGTTCTTGACCTTCAAGATTATTGAATAGATTACGATATCTCCAACCTCTTTCGTAACGGCTCAACATTTGCTCAGGATCGAAACGATAGACGTTTTCAGTTTGCCAGCAAATTGCTTCCAAAAAAGGTAAAGTTTTTGGCGTTAATTGTTCAATTTCCGTAGTAGCAGTTGCCATAGTTCTCCTACTTAAGTTTATTAGAGTCTATCTATTATGATCAGGATAACTTGATTTTAACTAAATCACCAGAAAATAGACAGTTTATTGAAAAATCTATCATAGACAATAATCTTAGTCAAAGACACTTGTTTCTATTAAATTAGCCAGATAGCCTGAATTTACTTCACCTTTAAAGCGATCGCTTGTTTCCAATCTTACTCAAAAATGAGATCGCCAGATTTTAATCTTACTCAGAAAAGAGATCGCCCGTATCGATTTCACATTTAAAGCGATCGCCTGTATCAAGTTCACATTAAAGCGATCGCCTGATTTCCATCTTACTCAGAGATGCGCTCGCTCGTTCTCATTCTTACTCGGAGATGCGATCGCCTGTTTTCAATCTTACTCAGAAATGCGATCCAGAAACAAATTGTCATTAATATTCTCAGGGATTGTTACTGATTTCTACGATCGCTTCTCCTTGCAACAATCGTTCTAACGCATCAGGCAAAGTAGCAGCGAGTAATCTTCTTAAGTTACGCTTTGTGACATTTCCACAGGTGAGCCACAAAATCTGGGGTGGTGTTCCCAATCGACATACCAAGTCAATAAAATCACTGTCTTTAGTCATAATTACAGCATTGACAGTTCGTGCTGCCTCAAAAATTTCAACATCTTGAGCATCTCGCAGTTCAATATCTCGCAATGCAGTAGCCTTTATATCGAAATTATTCGTTAACCAGGTTGCCAAAGTTGGCGGTAATTGAGCGTCAATCCAGATTTTCATGCAGTTAATCTAGGAAAGTCAGTACGTCGTGCTGCAAAAAGTAAACAGGCTTGAATATCTGCAAATTCTAAATCGGGAAAATCCTCTAAAATTTCAGTCGTGCTGACATTTTCAGCTAGCATTTCTAGGATATCAGTGACGCGAATTCGCATCCCTCGAATACAAGGACGACCTCCACACTGACCAGGGGTTTGGGTGATGCGAGATAACAAGTTTGATTGTGAGTTCATGGAGGATTCTTTGCCCTTCAGATTGTGTTATCAACTTTCATTTTACTAAGTAACTGTGTGCAGAGATTAGCAGTAAAGCAGTCATCAATACTCAAACAATGTACAGGACTCATTCTAGATATCTTGGTGGATCGAGTTCAAAACGAACTTCGGCAATGATTTCAGTTTTAAATCTTACCGATAAAGGCTACCATCGGGCATAATTGTCTCTGTTAGCTCCGCATCATCGAGATTTGTTCCTGTTAAATCCGCATTTCGTAAATTTGCTTTGTATAATATCGCCCCTCTGAAATCGGCATAACTTAAATCTGCACCCTGCAAACTAGCTTCTGTCAGATCTGTAGCTAATCCCATCCCTGCATTTAAACTAGCACGACAAAGTTTAGCACCATCTAATTTTGCTTGATATAAAATTGCCATACTTAAATTAGCGTAACTAAGATTACTATTACTAAGATCGGCATTACTTAAATTAGTACGGTAATCGGCAGTAGGACGTAGATCGACTTCAATCATTAAAGCATGGCATAATATACTATCACTGAAATTTGCGCCTTTTAGAATTGTTTTGAGGAAATTAGCGTTTTTTAAACGAGTTTTAGTCAAAATTGCGCCACTTAAATCTGCTTCTCTTAAAATTACTTCTTCTAAATTAGCTTCGGTTAAATCTGCTCCCCACAAAATTGACTCACTTAAATCTGCTTTTCGCAAACACGCACCACTTAAGTTAGTCCTGCCTAATCGTGATTGTCGTAAATCTGCTGCGGTTAAATCCACGTTACTCAGGTTAACTTTAACTAACTCTGCTTCCCGTAAATTAATCTGAGGAAAAGCTCTTTCCCCTGCGCTATATCGTTGTAAAAATTTATTTACTTCCATTGATAATATTTTGTCTGGATAACTTAAAGACTATTGCTTAACCTGTGTTTTTTCTAAGCGATCGCTCTTGACTAGCAAACCAGCATACCATTGATTTATCAATGAACCTACAATAAAAGCGATTACAAACAAGACTGGATTCCAAATCCCTAATACCAAAGCAGTAATACCAGGACCAGGACAATATCCCGCAATTCCCCAACCAATGCCGAAAATAGCAGCACCAAGAATCAACGGTAAGTCAAGATCTTTTTTAGTAGTTAAATAAAATTTGTCTGCAAAAATTGGCTGAGGCAAACGCAACACAAAACGAAAAGCAATTACTGTCACTCCCACAGCCCCACCTAAGACAAATAATAGTGTCGGATCCCAATCTCCTAAAACATCTAAAAATCCTAACACGCGATCGCGATCAATCATTTGGGACAGACTTAAACCAAAACCAAATAAGAGTCCTGAAAAGAGGGCGATTAAATTCTGTTTCATTATTTTATTCTAGAAATTTATCCAAGTAGGTGATGAGTAATAAATACTGTCAGGATGGCGGTTATCATGAATGTAATTACGGCAATTAGAGAACGAAAAGATAATCTACCCAAACCACAGACACCATGACCACTCGTACAACCGTTACCCAGGCGCGTACCAAAACCGACCAATAAACCACCAACAATCATCGCCCCAGGTGCAAAAGAAGATAGAGGTGTCGGCTCAAAGGCAAGTATATATTCATAGAGAAAGCCACCTGCTAGCATCCCTACCAAAAACAGCCAACGCCAATTCTCACCTGGAGTAAATTTAAGCGCACCATTGACAATGCCACTAATACCAGCAATCCGACCATCAAAAGCCAGCAAAACAGTCGCACTTAGACCAATCAGTATCCCTCCAGCTAAAGCTGCAATCCAATTAACTTCTGTCATACTAGTTACTAGTAATATTTTTAATTTGTTATACAACCATACGATTATATTTTAGCAAGCACCAATTCCAGAAACTCGATCGCTTCAGAGCGAACTATTTGTCAAAGGACTAAAAACTCTCAAATATCCACTAATAGTGCTTGCTTTTTTTGAGTAAGAGCGTTGAAAATTTTTAGACAGATACAGGCAAATTATCTAAATTCGGTCTAGCACCCACTACCTTACGAAGATCGCGCCAAATTTGAGTGCTAGCTAAAGCACCATCACCAACTGCGATCGCTACTTGATTGAGTCCTACTTTGAGATCGCCAATGGCAAAGATGCGAGGATGAGAGGTGCGTCCTGTTTGATCGGTTACAAGATAATCCCGTTCTTTTTCCAGATTGAAGTTAGAAAGATAGGTATGATGGTAGCGAGAACCCATTGCTAAAAGTCCCGTTTCTAACTCCACAACTGAGCCATCGACGAGTTCAACTCCACTCATTTGATGATTTTTCCCCAGAAATTGCTTAATAGGGGTTTCAATAAGACGATAGCCTAAATCTCTCAGTCGAGAACTCATGGATTCACTTACTTCAAATAAACCGTGAGTAAAAACTGTAATCTTCGGTGTAAACCAACTCAAGGCAAAAGCGGTTTCAATACTGGCTTCACTCCCAACAAACAAACCCGCTTGCTTATCGGTCATCTCATAACCATCGCAAACCAGACAAACATGAAGGTTATAACCTGCGTACTCGTAAATATTGAGCATATCCTCCAAGGGAATTAGATTATCAATACAGGGACACTGAAATTGATTTTCATTACCGTTCCAAGGAAAAGTACAACCTAAATGAGTACAATTATCAACAATCCCCCAGGGGTGAAGAGTTTCATGTTCTCTGACAGTAAGATAAGTCGGTTCTCCAGCTAGTCCTGCAACTAAGGCGCGAGTTCCAACAGATTCCGCTACAATCTGACTGGCAGGAATGAGATTGCCGTTAATATCCTTTGCCAATATTGAGCCATCTTCAGCAACTTCTGAAGGTGGGATGAAAAATTTAGCAGCAGGATAAAGGGCTGCACCAGCAGTAGCAGCAACGACAGCACCAGTAAGAAAATTAAGTAACTGTCTTCGCGACAGGGATAGGCTTTCTATGGGAAGACTCTCTTCCATTAGTTATCATCTCCTTAAATTTTGTTATCGATGTATTCTAGTTTTGTTGGGGATTGCGAGTATTGATGCCAAATAAGCTATAAAGCAGGCAACAACCAGCTAAAGCACTAATGGCTAAAACAACAGCAGCAATAGTCAAACCAATACCTAAAGCCGAACCATTAAAAATTAACAAGCCAAAATAAGCTAAGACAGTAGCCAAAAGAATATGAATGATGCGATCAACTGTACCGACATTATTAAACATGGTAATTATCTCTTTAAATGAATTAAACTGTTTTGATTCGCAGATATTTCACTAACTTTGGGCAACTAACTCAGGAGAAGCCAAGCTTTTTTTTTAGAGTTACTTAAAAAACGATTTTGATAAGAACGCACGTTCTTTAGTTATCATTATATAACTATTCAGTAATTTAGACAAATAATTTAATAAATAAATGGGCTATACCCATCGATCAAATAGTTCAATAATCCGATCGCGACTTAAAAAATAAATTTAACAATTACAAAAATAAATTTAACAATTACTTGACTTTTTATATAACCATATAGTTAAATTATTAATAAGGTTAACTTGCCTTGAACAACGATTAACCTCGAAATTAAACATTATGACTATATCTCTGCAACAACGCCAAAGTAATAATCTTTGGGATCGGTTTTGTAATTGGATTACCAGCACTGAAAATCGCCTCTATATTGGTTGGTTTGGTGTATTGATGATTCCCACACTTTTAACTGCAACCACTTGTTTCATCATTGCCTTCATTTAAAGCTAACCGCTTGGCATTAATCGATGAAATTGCAAAAGCTCGCCAACTTAGTCCTCAAGGAATTATTGGCATCAATGCCATGGTAGCAGTGAGGGATTACGAAACTTTGGTACGTACTGCTGCGGAGTCTGGTGTAGATCTAATCATTTCTGGTGCAGGATTGCCTCTACACCTCCCCGAATATACTGCTAACTATCCAGATGTGGCGTTAGTGCCAATTATTTCTAGTACCCGCGCTGCTAAAGTTATTTGTCATAAATGGGAACGTCAATACAACCGTTTGCCCGATGCTTTTGTAGTCGAAAATCCTCATAAAGCTGGAGGTCATTTAGGAGCTAAGTATCAGGAATTATCTACTTCAACTCTAGAAGCAGAGCAAGTAATCCCAGAATTGGTAGAGTATCTTCATAATGAATTGGGACAGGATATTCCCGTAATTGCTGCTGGTGGGATTTGGGATCGTTGTGATATCGATCAAGTCCTAGCTTTGGGAGCTAAGGGAGTTCAAATCGGCACGCGCTTTATTACTACTGATGAATGTGATGCCAATATCCGTTACAAAGAATTTCATCTCAATGCTAGTTCAGAAGATGTGGAGATTGTACCTTCTCCTGTAGGAATGCCAGGAAGAGTTTTACACAATCCTTTTGTGGAAAAAGTACTACAAGATTCTCCAGATATAGATAAGCGTTGTCTGGCTAACTGTTTACAAGTATGTCGCTGTAGAGATACTAAAGAAACTTATTGTATTGTCCAGGCTTTAGATCGCTCTGCTCGCGGTAATGTAGAAGAAGGTCTTATTTTTGCTGGTACTAATGCAGGACGTTCAGACAAAATCCTCCCTGTTAGAGAGTTAATGGCAGAATTGATTGCTAATTCTAATTAAGTCTAATGGTTAAGTCTCAAGATGACTGGCAAACTCTAGAGCGTTTTGTAGAAATACGTTCGTCTTGGCTGACTTTAATCGGTGAAAAACTACAAGACGAACAACAACGAATATTAGATTACTGGCGAGTTGAAAAAGCTGATTCAGTTATAATTGTTACCATTCAAAGCGGTCTCTTTCTCTTGCCCAAACCCTCCTATCGTCCTGGTGTGAAAAAAGCTACTCTCGATTTTCCTGGAGGTACAGTTTTACCCGAACAAACAACTGTTGAGGCTGCAACTATTATTCTCAAGCGAGAATTAGAAATTAAAGAATCGGACATTATCAGTCTTAAACCTTTAAATCAAATTGGTTGGGCAATTAATAGTTCTTTTTCCAACCAAAAACTTTTCGGTTTTGTCGCCGAAATTAACTCTCAAACTGTAATTAATTCTGATAAATTGGCTACAACTACTTATACCAATACCGTGAGTGGCATCAACAATTTACTCCAGCATTTAACCTGTCTTCAGTGTCGTGCTGTCTTATTAGAGTGGAAAGAAAATATTGAAGATTTAAAATCTACTTAGAAGAAGCACTAAAAGCATTTAATTGCTTGAATTTTTCTGCTTTTTGCTGCATTCTTTGATAAAGGCGATCGCAAACCAACTCGCAAAGCTCAAAAATCATTGGCTCTTTTATTTTATAATAAACAGCCACCCCTTGAGGCTGGCGGGACAAAATTTCGGCTTCAGTCAGCATTTTCAAATGCTTGGATAAGTTTGCCTGTCCTAAACCAGTAGCTTCACCGATCTCACTGACATTCATCGCTCTCTCCCTCAAGCAGCCTAAAATTTGTAATCTACTAATTTCTGAAAGTACTTTAAAATAATCGGCAACTGGAGCAAGATATTCGGGTGGGTTGGGTGTCTTATCACGAGGGGAAGTTTTGGGCATGGACAAAATAAATTTAGTTTTTATAGTTATATTTTATTTTATATAACTATATAGTATTTTAACAAAAAAGCAAAATACTGAAAACTATGCCAGGATGAATCCCAACATAGTTTTCCAGGGAGAAGGATAGAGTTCAGAATGATCCATCGCTTCGATCAAGGTTTCGCGATTTAAAACTAGGACAACAACTTTTGCTGATTATTGTAAGCGATCGCTAGATTTATCTTTAAAAAAAGAGCGAAATGTTTTTTTGTTTAGCGAGCATGACTTTTATTTAGCCAGTAAAGTAAAGCCAAAGCTTTTTTAAGCTGCTGTTTGATTCGGCGACCAACACTGTTTTTGAGCTTGAGTTCATCACCCAAAAGAATTTCTTCACTGGTCGATTGATGACAGGCTAGCTTGGGTGTATCGGGATTTCCTGCTGGGCTAATTAAAGGATTAGTTTCTTTGGGTAAATGCCAAGTTTCAGGACAAGTTCCCGCAATAGTATTAACTTTAGTTACTGGAATTGGAGTTTGCCAAGGATCGGGGATAGTAGGCTCGCTTGAAACTTCATCCGAGCGATAAGTTAAGTTGTTTATTTTATTCATTAACATTGTTCTCATCTCCCATGGTACACTTTTGTTGCGATCCGCAGGCTAGGCGTAAGCCTAATCGCGGAGCAGGGGCGAAACCCAATCGCCAGTATTCAAACAAGCTCGCATTTTTTATCGAACAATTGCTCGATTGGTTCGCGAGATTTGGCGGTGGGATAGCGATCGCACCATTATATTGCTATAGTTAGACTCCCCCTTTTGCTTCGATCTTAACGTTTTTCTGGCAGCTAGTACTAATATTCTTATTAAGAATTTACGACTATATCTCAACTCAATCTGTTTAGCCAATTTGGGGATCGAGAAAGCGACTGAACCATTGACCAGCCGACTTTCCTACTTCATCTAATGCTCCTGGTTCTACAAATAAATGGGTTGCTTCGGGAATAATTACCATTTCTTTCTCTGCCGATAAACGATCAAAAGCTTGGCGATTAATTTCCTTGACTAGAAGATCTTTTTCGCCCACAATCAACAGCGTTGGTGCTTTGACGCGAGTCACAGCCGAACCAGCTAAATCGGGTCGCCCACCACGGGAAACAATAGCACCAACTGCTTCTGGGAAATCTGCTGCTGCTATTAGTGCTGCTGCACTACTCGTACTCGCGCCAAAATAGCCAATTTTGAGATTTTTAGTGCTGGGGTTTTGTTGTAACCACTTGGTGCTATCAACTAATCTTTCTGCCAGCAAACCAATGTTAAATCGAAACTGTTTGGTGTGTCGGTCGATTTTTTCTTCTGCTGTAGTTAAGAGATCGATGAGTAGTGTAGCCAACCTCAATTCTTGCAGCAGTTGAGCTATATGGCGGTTACGGACACTAAAACGGCTACTACCGCTACCATGAGCAAATATTACTATTCCTTTAGCTCGGTCGGGTACAACTAAACTACCTTTAAGCTTGATCGAGTTCATTTCAAGGGAAATTTCTCTTTCCCGATAATGTGATTGCATGGCGTTGGTCACGGTTTCCTCCTATTCAAATTTGCTGAATGTGAAATTTATTCATTCTTTGATTGCCTTGCTCTAATACTTTTTGCCGATAATTTTCTAGTTCTTCCACCGTAGAATCTAGCTGTTGTTGCAACCGATAAAGCTTATTAATTCGGCTTTTCAAACCATTGAGATCGGTTTTGACAAAACCAGTCTGATGCTTTTGGCTCTCTCCTTTAGGGCCAAAGAGACGATATTCCTTTTCCCAATTAGCTAATTGGCGTTCCCAATAATCGATTAGTCTTGAAAGTTCTTGATTTTTATCCATGACCACAATCCCCTCAAAGTTTATGCATAAATTAATCTAGAAGCGTTCTTATTTTTGCCCTTCAACGCTTTCTGCTGTAATATGCCATTAACTCTCCACGATCGATAATGTGACCTTGCATCGCTGCTTCTAATTCCGCTTTGGTTGCTCCAGGTTGAAGATCCAAAGTCTTATTTAAAGCATAAAGTTTGAAGAAATAACGATGAGTTCCCCCTGGCGGGCAAGGACCTCCATAAGCAAGCTGGTGAAAGTCATTAATTCCCTGCATACCGCCACCTGCAATCGCACTTTCCCTAGGAGCAGCTTCGGGTAAGGAGTGAGTTGAGGGAGGTAAGTTATAGATAACCCAGTGAACCCAGGTTTTTCCTGGCGCGTCGGGATCGTCACAAATTAAAGCCAGACTTTGAGTGTCTGCTGGTGGGGGCGACCAAACAAGAGGGGGCGAAACATCTTGTCCATCACAGGTATACTGAGGTGGAATAATATCTTTGTGTTTAAAAACTGTACTGATAAGTTTCATAGTTACCGACTGGAGATCGATGATACTAAATCCGATTGACAGAAGTTATTTATTTAGACTGACTAGGGGACTAGGGGATTATTCAACACTTATGACTTAATTTTTTAAGTAATCTATACGAAGCGGATTTAGTACGACAACATTTCTGGGTGAGTTACAGCAGTTTTAACTGATTCAGCTTTAACGTCGGTCAGCCTTCTCTTGGATGCAAGTTCCGAAAGCTGTGCTGACTTTTTCAATTTAACTGCACCTTTACAATAGGGAACACCCCGATATTTCAATTCGATGCTGGGTTGATCGACTTGAGTAATTTGTGGAATTGTTTGTATCCACGGAACACCCCGATATTTCCCCCCTACTTTACCTTTGATAGTAGTAACTTCGGTAGGATTGGATTCATAGGCAATTCCACGATATTTAAGTTTCATAATTCACCTCCATTGTGAGGCGACATAATAGCTAAAACTATCTTGTTTCGGCTAAATAGATGGTGTCTTCCATCTTTAATTAAATTATGAAAAAGGAAGATGAGAAACTTGTGAGGGTTGGTTAGTAGTTAGCAGGTTGCCAGTGTTGAGTGAACTGATTAAAGTCTCGGACAATTAACTAACAGCAGCAATGGTAGTTGGTATCGGAGGTTGTATTTGATCGCCAGAGCGATCGCGATAAAACTGGGCTAGTTGTTGTTCGTATTGACCTAGATCTCTTTTGATTTCGTCAAAAATAGAAACGGTTACGGGGTCGGTTAGTTGTTGACATAGATGGTGTGTATCTACCACCCCTGTTTGAATATCGCCCAAGGCGCGACGCAAAATTGACAATTCATCGCTCGACTGTAACCAGCTATGTAAGGCAGCATAGACCTCACTACCTGCTGCTTGCCAGGTAACTTGTTCGTTAAAGGCATTGTGAAGACGAGTTTCTAATAACTTGACATGGTTTCTTTTGGTAGCATTAATCTCTTTGAGGATGTTACGTAGTTCTTCGTCTCTAGCTCGGTAGCTATACTGTTTGAAAGCCTCTATAGTGTAGCGTTCGCCCACAATTGCCGTGTTCAGAGCATCGACAATTTCTTTTTTGCTAGAACCACCCCAGTCTTCAGCTATTTTCCACCAGTCGAAACTATGAGCCTGATGTTCTGCGGGGGTTTCTTCTGGAATTTCTAGACCGAGATATCTGATGAAGCTATTAGCCAGAATTGCAATATCGCTCGGTTGCCTTGCTGTAATTAAATTGCCATCTACAATTACTGGACCACCGATATAGTTAGCTCCTGCATTTTCAATATCTTTACGCAGGGACTCTAACCCTGTAACTCTTTTACCTTCTAATCTGTCTGTTTCAATTAGAACCTGAATACCATAACCAACTACAGCAATTGCTTTATCCTGATTTATTGCCTCGGCAATTAAGCTGACGGCGAAGGGATTGGCTCGAATATGCCCTACAGGAACTATAAACCCGTCAAAATCACCAGCCCGAACTTCAGTCGCCGTGTCGTCTGGCTTACAGGATACCTTTCCCCGCTTGCCGTGATATTCTTCGTTCATCCGAGAACCAATTATGCTAACATCTGCTCCTGCTTTTTTGAGAGCTTTGTAGGGAACTTGAAATAAATAATCTTCAAACTGATTTTCAATTAAAATTGCAACCCTTGGAGAACTGTCTTGAACTATAGATACCATGATATTTACCTGGTGAACTCTGCTAAAAGTTTCGAGTAACTCAGAGTACATACACACTGCTCTGATTTTAAGTCTGTATTGTTTAGATTAGACACAAACCTTGAGAAAGTTGTGAAGGATGTTAGCTATTAAATAGTCGATTACTTGTTTTTATTTGCTTGGTGTCTTCACAAGTTATTCAAGATGATTGTTTATAAATTAAGTGGTTGTTAGATATGTCCTGTTTATACAACTGATTTTAATATTCTTAAGGTTCAACCATTGAGGAGGCTAGATGTGAAAGTATCAGACATTATGACCAGAGAAGTTTTGATGATTCATAGTTCGGCTACCGTAGCTGAGGCGATCGCTATGATGCAAAATAAAAAACTGCGTTCTCTAATTGTCGAACCCAGTGATGATGCCGATGATTATGGTATTGTCACGGAAACAGATATTGTTTATGCAACCATAGCCCAGGAAAAAGAACCAGAACAGGTCAAGATTCGTCAAATAATGACTAAGCCCTGTATCGTAGTCGATCCCGATTGCAGTATCCCAGATGTAGCTCGGCTTTTTGTTGAAACTGGGATTCAAAAAGCCCCTGTAATCAAAGACAAACTTTTAGGCATCATTTCCATAACCGATATCATAATGAAAATGAAAGTGGCACAACTATCGCCTACTGATATTTTGTCACAAAGAATTGATGAAGCTATTTTACATAGTCGAGTCTACAGCGATCCTGAAGCAGAAATAGACCATGAATCAGAGATTGCCTGGAACGTAGTCGAAGAACTTAAATCCGAGCAGCTTGAAGAACGAAATATGAAGATATAATTACTATTCAGTTAATTCCTAAAAGCGATCGCTTTTAGGAATTAATAATTAGTATTTTAACAAAAAAGCAAAATACTGAAAACTATGCCAGAATCAATCCCAGCATAGTTTTCCAGGGAGAAGGAAAAATAATCAATACCCAATAACCAACCTATACTCTCTCGTGGAAGGTACGGTTAATTACATCTAACTGTTGTTCGCGGGTGAGTTTGATAAAGTTGACTGCATAACCTGATACCCGAATGGTTAATTGGGGATAGAGTTCAGGATGATCCATCGCCTCGATCAAGGTTTCGCGATTTAAGACATTGATGTTGATATGGTGTCCTGTATCGTGGAAATAACCGTCTAGCATTCCTGCTAGGTTATTAATTTTACTAGCTTCGGTTTTACCTAAAGCTTCGGGGACAATCGAAAAAGTATAGGAAATACCATCTTGGGCGTGTTCGTAAGGCAGTTTCGCCACAGATTCTAAAGCTGCGATCGCGCCTTTGGTATCTCGTCCATGCATGGGGTTAGCACCAGGGGCAAAGGGTTGTCCTGCTTTACGTCCATCGGGGGTGTTACCAGTTTTCTTGCCGTAAACGACGTTAGAGGTAATGGTCAGGATCGATTGGGTAGGTACAGCACCGCGATAGGTTTTGTGTTGACGGACTTTATTCATAAAGTCTTCTACCAATTTGGCAGCAATTTTATCGACGCGATCGTCGTTGTTACCGAATTTGGGAAAATCTCCTTCGATTTCGTAATCAACTGCTAAACCATCATCGTTACGAATCACTTTGACTTGGCTATATTTAATTGCCGATAAAGCATCTGCTACCACCGATAAACCAGCCACACCACAAGCCATTGTCCGATAAACATCGCGATCGTGTAATGCCATTTCTAGCCTTTCGTAGCAATATTTATCGTGCATATAGTGGATGACATTGAGAGTATTGACGTAGAGTTTTGCCAACCAACCCATCATTAGATCGAATTTAGCGCATACTTCATCGTAATCTAAATATTCGGTAGTGATAGGTGCAAACATCGGGGCGATTTGTTCTCCTGCTTTTTCATCTTTACCGCCATTGATGGCATAGAGTAAAGCTTTGGCTAAATTTACCCTCGCACCGAAAAATTGCATCTGTTTGCCAATTCGCATTCCCGATACACAGCAAGCAATACCGTAGTCATCGCCATAGTAACCGCGCATCAAGTCATCGTTTTCGTACTGAATGGAACTGGTATCAGCGGAAACTTTCGCGCAGTATTGTTTGAAGCCTACAGGTAATTTTTCCGACCAAAGTACAGTTAAATTGGGTTCGGGGGCGGGTCCTAAATTGTATAGAGTATTTAGGAAGCGGAAACTATTTTTAGTAACTAAAGTTCTGCCATCTTCTCCCATACCTCCAATGGATTCTGTTACCCAAGTAGGATCGCCAGAAAATAGTTCGTTATAGGCTGGATGACGTAAGAAGCGTACCATCCGCAATTTCATCACGAAATGATCGATTAATTCTTGAATTTCTGCTTCAGTAACGTCACCGTTATCTAAATCCCGTTGACAGTAAATATCGAGGAAGGTAGCCACCCTACCTAAAGACATAGCTGCGCCGTTTTGTTCTTTAACTGCCCCTAAATAAGCTAAATAAGTCCATTGAATGGCTTCTTTGGCACTACTTGCAGGTTGAGAGATATCGCAACCATAACTAGCAGCCATTGATTTTAATTCTTTGAGGGCGCGGATTTGTTCAGAAATTTCTTCTCTGAGGCGAATTACCTCTTCATCAATGGTATCTACTTCTAAAGAAATTAATTGCTGTTGTTTGTCTAAGATTAGGCGATCGCAACCATATAAAGCCACTCGCCGATAATCGCCAATAATCCTCCCCCTACCGTAAGAGTCTGGCAAACCTGTAATAATTCCCGAATGCCTTGCCAGTTTCATTTCGCGGGTATAGCCATCGAAGACACCATCGTTATGAGTCTTGCGGTATTTAGTAAAAATCTCTTCAGTTTGTGCGTCTAACTGATAACCATAGGCTTCGAGGGAACTTTTGACCACGCGAATCCCACCCAGTGGCATGATTGCCCGTTTTAGAGGTTTATCAGTTTGCAACCCGACAATTTGTTCTAAATCTTGGTCGATATAACCTGCTGCATGGGCGGTAATCCCAGAAGGTACTTTGGTATCTGTATCCAAAATACCTTTTTCTCGCTCCACTGCCATCAAATCTTTAACTTTCTCCCAAAGCTGATGGGTAACTTCGGTAGTAGTAGCTAAAAACGAACCATCTCCTTCATAGGGAGTATAGTTTTTTTGAATAAAATCGCGGACATTAATTTCTTCTGTCCATGTTCCTGAAACGAAGCTTTTCCATTGCTGCAACATTCTAAATACCTCCTAGTTATTTAATTTCTTTGGTTATTCGAGGCGTTGTTGCTTAATGATATTTTGCCTGGATTAAACTAATATAAAGTCAAGATATTTTTGACTTCTCTATCGCTAATATTTTCTCCCTAAGCCAAATTTATTGAGTACATTTGAGTACATTTTTTGGCTCTATTAATAGCAAATTCTTTAACCTCTGAGCAACTAGTTTTTAGTTGTTTTTTTTCCTTCGCAATCCCTTGATAAACTTGATTACACTCATAGATTAACAAGGTAATAGCACTTTGCTAGGCTAAGTTTACAAAAGTTAAAAATATTTAATCGTCTCAAATAAACAACTTGTAGATTGTTTTAGTGTTGACTTGATAAAGTTGCTAAGAAAAAATTTTTTATGTATCATAAACAACCAATAATCTTGCCTATAGATTAATAAAAACTTAAGTGCAAAATCTAACACATTTTTGAGAAAATTATTTGTTTATAATCTAGATGAAAAATAGCTGTCTTTTGTCTTTAGTGTCAATAACCAATGACCAATAACCAATGACCAATGACTAACTAGAAAACTTAAGGTCAAATACCTTATGCAGACTTCTTTCCTAACCAATAAATTAAATACGTGACAGCTTATGACTATTTCCCTCAACCTCACCGTCGATCCCGCCCACGACATTGCCAACTATCGACGCAGACCCCTAGAAGTTATTTTTGCCCCCAAAACTGTAGCGGTTATCGGTGCAACAGACCGCCCTGGTAGTGTGGGCAGAACTTTATTATGGAATCTCATTAGCAATCCTTTTGGGGGTACAGTATTTCCTATCAACCCCAAACGGGATAACGTGCTGGGGATCAAAGCTTACGGAGATATAAGCGATATTCCTGCAAAAGTAGATTTAGCCGTCATTGCCACCCCTGCCTCTACAGTCCCTACAGTAATCCGCCAGTGTGCAGCAGCAGGAATTAAGGGGGCAATTATTCTCTCGGCAGGATTCAAAGAAATTGGTACAGTCGGGATTGAATTAGAACAGCAAATCTTAACGGTCGCCCGTCGTCAGCAAATGCGGATTGTTGGGCCTAATTGCTTGGGTTTAATGAGTCCCCATAATGGTTTTAATGCTACTTTTGCCAGCGCGATCGCTCGTCCTGGTAATGTAGGTTTTATCAGTCAGAGTGGGGCATTGTGTACGGCGATTTTAGACTGGAGTTTTCGAGAAAACGTCGGTTTTAGTGCCTTTGTTTCCATTGGTTCGATGCTCGATGTCAGTTGGGGAGATTTAATCTATCATCTCGGTGACGATCCCCATACTACTAGCATTGCTATTTATATGGAATCGATTGGAGATGCCCGATCTTTCCTCTCCGCAGCGCGAGAAGTCGCTTTAAGCAAACCAATCATTGTCATAAAAGGTGGACGTACTGGTGCAGCAGCCAAAGCAGCAGCCTCTCATACAGGCACGTTAGCAGGTAGTGATGATGTTTTAGATGCAGCTTTTCGTCGTTGTGGGGTGCTGCGGGTAGATACCATTGAAGATCTGTTTAATATGACGGAGTTATTGGCAAAACAACCTCGTCCTAAAGGGAAGCGGTTAACTATTTTGACCAATGCAGGAGGGCCAGGAGTCTTAGCAACAGATTCTTTAATTAAAGAGCAAGGTGCATTAGCCCAATTATCTCCTGAAACCATTACCCAGCTAGATGAAATTTTACCCACCCACTGGAGTCGCAACAATCCCATTGACATTTTAGGAGATGCTACCGCCGATCGCTATACCCAAGCTTTGGAAATCGCAGCAGCAGATAATAATAGTGATGGTTTGTTAGTCATCCTTACTCCTCAAGCGATGACTGATGCTACCAAAATAGCGTTGCAACTGCAAGAAACCGCCAAGAAATTAAACGGGAAACCCTTACTCGCTAGTTGGATGGGAGGGGAAAATGTTACCGAAGGAGAAACTATTCTCAACGGTGCAGGGATTTATACCATGCCCTATCCCGATACGGCTGCCCATTTGTTTAACTTGATGTGGAATTATAGCTATAACCTTAAAGGTTTATATGAAACTCCAGTACTAGCAGAAAATGGCGATGGAAAAAGTAGTCGTAGCCAAGCAGCAGCAATTATCAATAAAGTTAGAGATACAGGGCGTACTTTACTAACTGAATACGAATCGAAACAGTTGCTAACTGCCTATGACATTCCCACTGTCACTACAAAAATTGCTACTAGCCCAGAACAAGCAGTAGAGATAGCCAATCAAATTGGTTATCCTGTCGTCCTCAAACTTCACTCCGAAACCATTACCCACAAAACCGACGTAGGCGGAGTACATCTTAATCTTAAAGATGCGGATGCTGTAATTAACGCCTTTAATTCTGTTAAAAATACCGTAGAGGCGTTATGCCTACGGCAGCTACGCAAACGCGAAACGCCCCTACAAGAAACATCTCTCTTCCTCGGTGTCACTGTCCAACCCATGATCGATCTCGATGGCTACGAACTAATTATTGGCAGCAGCATTGACGCACAATTTGGCCCCGTTTTGCTATTTGGTACGGGAGGACAGTTGGTAGAAGTATTTAAAGACCGTTCTTTAGCATTACCACCGTTAAATACGACTCTAGCGACCAGAATGATGGAGCAAACTCGCATTTATGAAGCTCTTAAAGGAGTTAGAGGCAGAAAAGCGGTAGATATGACAGCTTTGTCTAAATTAATGGTGCGATTTAGTCAGCTAGTGGTTGAACAACCTTGGATCAAGGAAATCGATATTAATCCTCTATTAGTATCAGAAGACCGCTTGTTAGCACTAGATGCTCGCGTAGTTCTCCATGATCCTGATACAATCGCTAGTAACTTACCCCAAGTTGCCATTCGTCCCTATCCAGCCCAATACATCAAACCCTGGACATTAAATGATAACAAGCAAGTAACCATTCGTCCCATTCGTCCCGAAGACGAGCCACTAATAGTCAACTTTCACCAACATCTTTCGGAAGAAAGCGTTTATTTTCGCTATTTCCATATGATGAAGTTGCAAACTAGAGTCGCCCACGACAGATTGACTCGCATTTGTTTTATCGATTACGATCGCGAAATGGCTTTAGTAGCAGATTATCTCAATCCCGATACAGGAGAACAGGAAATTCTGGGGGTAGGTCGTTTGAGCAAAATCTACGGCACAAATGAAGCAGAATTTGGAATGTTAGTTAGCGATCGCCATCAAGGTTTAGGATTAGGTACAGAGTTACTCTACTCTTTACTCGATATTGGTCGTCAAGAAAAATTAACCCGTATTACTGCCGAAATTTTGCCTGAAAATCGTACTATGCAGCATTTATGTAGAAAACTAGGTTTTAATCTTCAGAGAAATATGGATGTGGTTAAAGTTTATTTCGAGTTTGAGTAGGAATTGTTAAGGGAAAGATGAAAAGCTCGTGGGATAAGCCTGGGTTTCCGAGAGGGCTATCCCTGGAAGTTTCCGAGGGGGCTTGTACGCCCCATCAAGCTTATAGAACCACGTAAGAAGGAAAAATAAAGCGATCGCCTTACTCAATTTCATTTCTATCCAATGGGTAACGAATTGATACCGTAGGCTTATCGCGCTTTTGAATCTTCAAGTTACGTTATATGAAAATCTTTTAAGATATTGCTATTTTTTGCCCATCCTAGGTCGGCGCGATCGCTCTGCGTTTAACCGAACCTACAAGATCGGGCAATCGTACTATTCTTTATTATTGGCAAAATAAGCATCCAGCTTATCCAAAATAGCAATACCTTCTTCTGCATCTCCTTGAGCAGCCATAGCTCTAAATCTAGTTTCAGCATCAAACTCGGCAATAGCGATTGTACTTAATTCTTCCATTAACTTGTTAATGCTTATACCTCTAGCTTTAGCTAAAGCTCTAATACTAAATCCGATTGACAAAATATACCTTTATTAATCTTGTAAAAGTAGTTGTAACTCTTCTGACTTCTGACTTCTGACTTCTGACTTCTGACTTCTGACTTCTGACTTCTGACTTACATCACCTTAAAGTGACCTATGAGAACAGGATTTAGTATTACTCATTAAGGGTTGATATTCACATCTCAAACACCGACGAAAAAGTTCTCTACTGGCGGACTCTTTACTGCCAATTAAGACATTAACCAAAATATTTGTATCGACTACAATTTTAGCTACCATGATGAAATGGTAGCATATACAATATCAATTTTAGTCTATATCTTCACAACCATATTATTTTGTGTAGGGTGAGCATTTTTGAGAATTGGTATTACTCACTAAGGCGTATTGCGATCGCCATTCTCCTAAAATTCCCCACGCTTTGCGATCACTCTTTCTGAGTCTTAGAGCTACAATGATTAGAAAACATTAAATTCCAAACAAGCGACCTGATGACCTCTGATGTATCTCAATTGAGTAATCTAACATTAAATAAACTTAAGTCATTACCGATAGAACAGCAAAAACAAGTATTTGATTTTATTGAATTTTTAGCTAGTAAGTATCCAGCTTCTAAATCTCTTGTTGCAAAACCATCTCGCGTCATGGGATTGTTTGAGGGGCAAGGTAGGATTAGTGACGATTTTAATGAACCTTTACCAGATGAATTTTGGTCAGGTCAATGATGAATCTATTACTCGATACTCATGTATTTATCTGGTGGTCAATAAGTCCTAAAAGTTTGTCTTCTCAAGTGGAAAAGTTGATAGCTAATACTGGCAATGCTCTATTTTTGAGTTTAGCAAGTATTTGGGAGATGCAAATTAAAATTCAATTGGGAAAACTTGATTTGGACGTTGCTTTATCAGAATTGATACAAAAACAGCAAGAAGTCAATAGTCTTAATTTATTACCAATTGAAGCCAATCATATTTACGCACTTACTAATCTGGGTAATCATCATAAAGATCCTTTCGACAGGCTAATAATTGCTCAGTCAATAGTTGAGAATATTGATTTGATTAGTATTGATCGGGTTTTTGATCGATATTCAGTTAATCGTATTTGGTAAGTAAATTTTTGGCTGATGGTGATCGCCCGATTGCCATTAAAAGGAAAAATTATGAAGTGGTATGAAATGTTTGAATAAATAATGATCGCTTTACTTCAACTTTTATTCCCTGCGATAAGCCTACTCTTCGAGAATGCTTCGCATACGGCATGACTTCGTTACGCGCTGATGAATTAATTGCTCAGTAATTGTAGATTAATCTTTCTACTGAAATTGTTGGTTCATTGAGATCGCCTGAGTGAAAAAGCTTTTGATTTTAATGTTGAGTAGCGATTAAGCTTTAATAATCTGTATATCGTATTTACTGATATCGGAATCACGAGTAATCAAAATTAACTGTTGCTGTATTGTTTGGATCACTAACATTCGCTCAAAAGGATCTCGATGGTACAAAGGTAATGTTTGATATTGTTCGATTTGCTCAATTGTTAGAGTAATTATTTCAAATCCTCCTTGTGCCACAACTTCAAAAAACTCTTTTGGGATATTTAAACGACCTATATTTAGTTTGATACTAATTTCCCAAAGAGAGATTAAACTAACGCCAATGATATTCTTGGGATTAGCTATTATTTCTTGAGCTGCCGTTGATAGTTTATGAGGTTCAAAAACAGTCCAGAGGAGGGTATGAGTATCGAGCAAAAACTTCATTCTATTCAATTATTCCCAATATTTTGGCTTCTTCCTCCGTCCACTCTTTAAAGTTGTCTGGTATTTCTGCTTGTCCTTCCATCAATCCTAGTCTCTGATGGCGATCGCTCTGCTAGGCAAAGCGTAATCGCTTTACTTTAAGTCAGAAAGTTGTTTAAACCTGAGAAAAGCGATCGCTCTACTCCATGAATTCTCTATTGATGCGAGCGCATGGTTGCTTCTAGCTTTCTAATTTTCTGAACTTTCTTCCCCGAAAAGATGGTCTAAAATACGGCGGTTTTCTACTTGCAAGCCTCGAACTTCGCTTTGCATTTCTCGCATCACACCCATTGAGTCGATAAACATTTCTGTAGCACGTCCCATCTGTTCGGTAAGTCTATCTACTCGATTGGTTAATGCATTTATGGCTTCAGTATTAGCATCAATTTTAGCTGTGTTGCTATGACTTAGTTTGATAGCTGATTCTAGTAGCTTTTCTACTTGGGTTAATCTTTGTTCAGGAGTGAGTTCTGTCGGCATCTGTTGAAGGATTTTTTGATTTAAATCCTATTATATAGTGATGGATTGAGAGATATGCGATCGCAACCCCATTGTTAATAATCGCGAGATAAATTAATTAGAAACCACAACTTTCAGAAGCATGAATTATGAAGTTGTATTGAATATTTTTGAACATATACAGCGATCGCTCTACTCCCACTTTGATTCACTGCGATAAGCCTACTCTTCGAGAATGCTTCGCATACGGCATGACTTCGTTACGCACTTATGATACTAAATCCGATTGTCAAAACCCACTTTTAAATTAAGTGATAGTTAACC
>CAYMWC010000010.1:0-52855 GCA_964393695.1 uncultured Pleurocapsa sp. | reverse complement strand
TTTGAAGAATGAAAAATTTCTCACATAAGTTTCATATCGCTTTCATTGATTAAGACGAAAGTAAAAGTATTAAAAGTATTAATTGAGTAACCACTCAAGTTTATATAGGAGAATCAGCAGATGAAAATTCTCATTACTGGCGTAGCTGGCTTTATTGGCTATCATTTAGCCACAAGATTATTGGCTGAAGGCAATCAGGTTTACGGAATAGATAATCTCAATGATTACTATGATGTCAGCCTCAAACAAGCTCGTCTCCAGCAAATATTACCCCATAGCAACTTTACCTTTGACTATTTAGATATTAGCGATCGCACTTTAATTGCGGAATTATTTGCAACCAATGACTTTGATGTTGTCGTTCACTTGGCTGCTCAAGCTGGTGTACGTTATTCGCTACAAAATCCTCATGCTTATGTTGATAGTAACTTGGTTGGTTTTACTAATATCTTAGAAGGTTGTCGTCATAGCTCGATCAAACACTTGATTTTTGCTTCTTCTAGTTCAGTGTATGGTGCAAATACCAAAGTTCCTTTTGCTGTTAGTGACAATGTCGATCGCCCTGTATCTCTCTATGCAGCTACTAAAAAAGCTAACGAGTTAATGGCTCATGCTTATAGTCATTTATATCAAATACCCATTACTGGCTTGCGTTTCTTTACCGTATATGGCCCTTGGGGTAGACCTGATATGGCATATTTCAAATTTGCTCAGGCGATCGCTCACGATCAACCCATTGATGTCTATAATTTTGGCAAAATGAAGCGCGATTTTACTTATATTGATGATGTTATTGAAGCAGTAACTAGAATTGTCACTACCAAACCTTTGACTCGCAATGGACAACCCCCTTATAAAATTTATAATTTGGGCAATAACCAGCCAGTCGAATTAAACGAATTTATTGCTACGATTGAGACAATCATGGGCAGATCAGCCCGAAAAAATTTACTGCCCATGCAACCAGGGGATGTAGTCTCTACCTATGCAGATGTTCAAGAATTAATTACAGATTTCGATTTTCAACCCAGTACTTCTATCGCTGTGGGATTGGAAAAATTTGTTAGCTGGTATCAAGAATACTATCAAGTTGCTTCCAGGACTTTGATCGCCATGTGATTAATTACTTGCTCAACTTTGGCTCAAAAAGCCCTATATAGGAAATGCATAATAAGCAATTCCTTCTGATTGATAGTTAGGGAGAGTATCTTCGACGACATTCCTTTCTACTTCTGAAGGTGTGTAAAAATGCGCTCCTGTTTGGCTATTATAAAAGCGATATACGGGAATAGCATCTGTTTGCGGTTCAGCATAAGCATAGAAAGACTCACTTTCTAAATTAAAATTGTCTAAATTTGCCTCAACTGACTCCTTTTCTACTTCCGAAATAGTATACAAGTGAGTTCCTGTATCGCTATTAAGAAAACGATAAACTTTTTGTGGTTCAGGACTACCTGTTAAAGTATCAACACTGGCATAAGCCAAACCTTCTGAAACATAATTAGGAAGATTGTTGAATATATAGTCCCGTTCGACTGGTGAGGAAGTATAGAGATGAACTCCTGTATCATTATTTAAAAAGCGATATATTGTGTCACCACGATTACTAGGATAAGGTTCAACATCGCCGACGGTGACGTTAAAAGAATCTATTACCGAATCACCTAGTAAATCTGTAGCTTGGATAATAATCTCGGCTCTCCCAGTCTTATTATCACTATAATCGAGCAATAATTCTCCTTCATTTAGGGCTACATCGACTAAATCAGGATTAGAATTAACGAGAATTTTAAATTCAAGCTCATCTGCTTGCACAACACTAATATTGCTATAGCGAACCAAATCATCATCATCATCAACTAGATTGCTATCATCTTGGAAATTCACAGGTAAATCAGTCAAAGCAGGCTGATTAAAATAACTGCTGCCATCATAAAAAGGTAAAGATGCGATCGCATCTATCGGTGCAAGCTCAAGATCGCTTAACACTTCACCAAAAACAGTAAACCCACCATTCTGATTATCCAGATTGGCAGAATTATCAGCCAGATTAAAAAACCACTGACTAGTAGCACTGTTAGGATCATTGCCTAACTTTGCCATCGCGATCGTCCCTCTGGTATTGGAGCGTTGTGAATTAAACTCATTGACTACAGGGGGATCTGTAGCAATTTCTTCTACTTCTAAATCATCGAATGTAAAACCCCCTCCCTGAATGACAAACCCTGGTACAGAGCGATGGATAATAGAATTTACATAATCTCCATCATTAACATAATTGAGAAAGTTGGTTACTGTTGCTGGCGCACCTGCACCAGCTTGATCGAATAACAGAACATTGGTTACTCCCCCACCTAAAGAAGTATCAGTAAGTTCAAAACGAGCTATCTTACCAGTGGTAAAGGGATCATCAAAGTGCTGAAATAAATTAATTGCAGTATCGGCTGCATTCTCCGAGATAACAACATCATCAAGAGATTTAGTAATTATAGGTACAGTAGCCATTAGTAACTTTCCGAATAAAAATAATTATGTCGCTACTAATTTAGACCAGAGAATTAATAAACGGTAGATTTATTTTAAATTATAAAAACTTTAGATTGAGAACGAATTAGCAGTATGTCCTACAAAAATTTCAGTTTTGCCAAAGCCAAACAAATGTTTCAGCTAAAAACTGTTGAAGACCAAAATTTCATACCTGCTAATCTGCCACAACAAGTTAGCATTAGTAAAATATTAGAAATTACGTTAAACGAAAATATTCCTTTAGCGATCGCTATTGGCACTGAAAAAGCTCGTTCAGAATTAATTATTGCGCCTATAGAAGATAATATATCTTTCAGTGACCAGTAATCAGTAATCAGTAAGATTATTTCTATTCAGACAAAAGATATAATATCCTTAACAATTGTTGTCCTCAAAATATTTCATGCCCGCAGATCTCCAGACTGAAATTCAACAGGCCGTAGCCAGTCGTCGTAATTTTGCCATTATTTCCCACCCTGACGCAGGAAAAACAACCCTAACAGAAAAACTGCTACTCTACGGAGGTGCAATTCACGAAGCAGGAGCGGTGAAAGCCCGACGAGAACAGCGTAAAGCTACTTCTGACTGGATGGAAATGGAACAGCAACGGGGAATTTCGATTACCTCGACGGTGTTGCAGTTTATCTATAATAATTTTCAGATTAATTTATTAGATACCCCTGGACACCAAGACTTTAGTGAAGATACCTATCGGACTTTGGCTGCTGCGGATAATTCCGTGATGCTCATTGATGCTGCGAAAGGTTTAGAACCTCAAACCCGTAAACTGTTTGAAGTTTGCCAGTTGCGATCGCTGCCAATTTTTACTTTTGTCAATAAGTTAGATCGTCCTGGTCGCGAAGCTTTTGAATTAATTGATGAAATTGAGCAGGAATTGGGTTTACAGACTTATGCAGTAAATTGGCCCATTGGTATGGGCGATCGCTTTAAAGGTGTATTTGATCGCCGTGAACGCAAAATTCATTTATTTGAACGTCGTTCTCATGGTAGTAAAGCAGCCCAAGATACAGTGATTGAATTAGGGGATCCGCGTATTGAGTCATACCTAGAAAAAGAGCTTTATTATCAACTAAAAGAAGAATTAGAAATTCTCGATGAGATTGGGGCAGAATTTGATCTGGAAAAAGTCCATGCAGGCAAAATGACTCCGATTTTCTTTGGTAGTGCCATGACTAATTTTGGGGTAGAGCTATTCCTCAAAACCTTTTTGGACTATGCTCAACAGCCTGAAGCTCATAATTCCTCTATTGGTGTGATTGAGCCTACCTATGAGGAATTTACAGGCTTTGTCTTTAAACTCCAGGCAAACATGGATCCCAAACATCGCGATCGCGTGGCGTTTGTGCGCGTCTGTACTGGTAAGTTTGAAAAGGATATGACGGTACAACACGCTCGTACTGGTAAAACTGTCCGTCTGTCTCGTCCTCAAAAACTCTTTGCTCAAGGTAGAGAATCTCTTGATGAAGCTTTTCCAGGAGATATTATCGGTTTAAATAACCCAGGCGTATTTGCGATCGGTGATACAATCTATAACGGTAAAAAGTTAGAATACGAAGGAATTCCCTGTTTTTCTCCCGAAATCTTTGCCTATCTTAAAAATCCTAATCCCTCTAAATTTAAGCAATTTCAAAAAGGTATTACTGAGTTACGGGAAGAAGGCGCGATCCAGATCATGTATTCGACTGATGACTTCAAACGCGACCCAATTCTAGCAGCAGTAGGACAACTACAAATCGAAGTAGTTCAGTTTCGGATGCAAAACGAATACAACGTTGAAACAACTATCGAACCCTTACCCTATAATGTTGCCCGTTGGGTGCATGGAGGCTGGGAGGCTTTAGAAAAAGCAGGTAGAATTTTTAATGCGATCGCTGTCAAAGATAACTGGGGTAGACCTGTACTCTTGTTTAAGAATGAATGGAATCTTCGTCAAATTGAACAAGATATACCAGAACTGAAATTAAACTCCATCGCCCCTGTAGGTTCAGGAATACAACCAGATTAGAGGGATAAGCTACTTGCAGGGCGCAAGGCTTGCGCCCCTACTGCTACTTGGTTACTGATGACTGATGATTGATGACTGATGACTGATGACTGTTCAGTTGCTTATTTGTTGAGCTTAATTTAAGGTAATAAAGGTTTAAATACAATCGTTTATGTAACAGGGTATTAGTGTATGTTTGACTGTATTATCGTAGGTGCTGGTCCTGCTGGAAGTAGTGCTGCATATCATTTAGCTAAACAAGGACACTCAATTTTAGTATTAGACAAAGCTGCTTTTCCCCGTACCAAATCTTGTGGAGGTGGGGTTTCACCTGCGATCGCTCAGTGGTTTGATTTTGATTTTGCCCCTGTGATCGAAAATCATGTGTCTCAGGTTAAATATACATTTAAAATGGGCGATCCTGCCGAAGTGCAGCTAAAAAATGTGACTCCTATGTGGATGGTGCAACGAGAGAAGTTTGATAACTTTTTGATGCAGCAAGCTACAAATCAAGGTGTAGAATTTAAGGATGGAATAGAAGTAACAGGGGTTAACTCCCAGAATGATACTTGGCAGGTGCAAACTAGCGATGGTACATTTGAGGGCAAATATTTAATTGCAGCCGATGGCGCAAAGAGTATGCTAGCCAAATTACTAGGATTTGCTGAACCCACAACGATCGCAGCAGCTAGTTTACAAGTACCAGGAGAAGTAAGCGATCGCCATAAAACTATGGCATTTTTTGATTTTGGCTCAATTAAAAATGGCTTTATGTGGTGTTTCCCGAAAGGGGATGGTTATTCTCTTAGTGGTGCTTATGTTCGTGACTCCAAAGGCAAACCCGATGAACTAAAAAAACAGCTAACTAAATATGCTGAACTATTTGAGCTAGATGCTAGTCAAGGTGAATATACAGAACATCCTCTGAATTTATGGCAAGCAAATCGCCCTTTGCATAGCGATCGCGTCTTATTAGCAGGAGAAGCAGCAGGCATGGTCGATCCTTTAATTGGGGAGGGTATTCGACCAGCTATGTTTACAGGAGTCAAAGCAGCATCAGCAGTTCATAGTGCGATCGCAGGAGATGCTCAGGCTTTGGCAAACTATACAGAAACAATTAATCAAGAATGGGGCGCGAATTTAGCGAAAGCTGACTTTCTAGCTGGTTTATTCTTTAAAGCTCCTAAAATTGCCTATAAATTAGGGGTTAAACGTCCTTCTGCGGGTCAGTTAATGGGAAAAATTCTCTGTGGTGAATTAAGTTATTCCCAAATTGCTGATAAAGCTACTCAGAAATTAAAGTTTATTCCTGGTATTGGTTAAAGGATATCCTTGATAGGAATTATATTGATTTACATCTTCCTAGTAAGCCATTAAAATAAATAATACCAAGGGCGTTATGTTTAACGTCCTTATTTTTTATTAAGTTGAGGAGAATCCCTCGCTTACAGGGACGGGAGCGTCAATAAGGGATTAGTAGGAAAAAATAAAGTAATTATCATCAAATTTTCAGGAGTTTTTAAGGATAGTTAGTAATCCTATAGGCAATCAAACAACGTTGTTGATGTGATCAAAATAAAAAAATTAGATACAGCATCACTGAAAGTTCGATTAACTGTGGGGATTGCTACAGTAGCAGCTCTTAGTTTGGGTAGTTTAGCTGCTTGGACAAGTATGAAGATGCAGCAAATTTTAATTTCTACCCATAAGCAAAACCTGAAATATATTCTCGCTCGCTTGCCGATGGATATCGAAGTTTATAGTGAAATGATGCCTTTACAGTCGGGGACAAAAAGAGCAGTCAATAGTCTATCTACCAAAGAGCGATTGATCTGGATTAAAAATCCTGCTGGAGAAGTCACAGTTAAATCACAAGCTTTAAATAGTGCAGCAATATATAAGACTCTTGTAGCCGTCAATAATGTGCCTTTAATTCCTCAAGTTAAAGATGTTAATGGTAGTTACTGGTTGATGTGTGCTAACCCTTTACAAGTTAAAAACGTCAATTTAGGTAAATTGTATCTGGCACATAACATTACTGAAGAGCAAATAATGTTTTTGCATTTAATTCGCAATTTGGCTGTAGCTACAGTAATCGCGATCGCTACTATGATAACTGTCATTGCTATTTATATTGATCGTTCGATGCAACCCCTGAAAAAAATTAGTCAGCTTACCGCCACAGTTTCAGCAGATAAATTAGGTCAAGCTTATCTTAATTTAGAACAAGCTCCCAGTGAGGTTAAAGAATTAGCGGAAACTTTTGATCAAATGTTAATGAGATTAAGATTGGCTTGGGAACATCAACAGGAGTTATTAAGTAATGTCTCCCATGAATTACGCACTCCCTTGACTATTATTTCGGGTTATATTCAAAGCGTGTTACGACGGCAGCACAATCTTTCAGAAATCCAAATTGAAGCCCTAACTACTGCTGCCTCCGAAGCTGATCGGACGGTACAATTATTACAAGATTTATTAGATTTAGCCCGATTCGACAGTGGCAGGATACAGTTTCAATGGGAAAATATTACTCTCAATGATCTGCTGTCAGAAATAGTCGGTATGGCAAAACAGTACAGTAACAAAATTATTCTGCTGGAATTGTCTGCCTCACCAATTACGATCAAAGCTGATAATCATCGACTCAAACAAATATTACTGAATCTCATCGATAATGCGATTAAATATTCCGAGGCTGAGACATCTATCATTCTCAAATTAGCTCAACAAAATAAGCGAGCAATTATACAAGTAAAGGATCAAGGTGTGGGTATTCCCTTGCAACAGCAAAATCGTATTTTTGAGCGTTTTTTTCGCGTTGATGAAGCTCGTAACCGCGTTGGTGGCACAGGATTAGGTTTGGCGATTGTTAAAACTCTGGTTGAAGGGATGGGGGGAGATATTGTGGTACGCTCACAACTTAATCAAGGCAGTACCTTTACAATCAGTTTTCCTATAGTTTAATAGAGTCCTGAAGACTATCAAAGGGGTTCAACATTTAAGTAACCTATTTGAACAGGATTTAGTATCAGTTGAGGTTAACGTCAATTCTACGAAACTGAGTTTAAGCTATCACCCCATCACTAATTGCCATACTCACTTCTTTGCATAATCAACTTTGCAACCAAACCAGTCCATCCAGTCTGATGAGATGCACCTAAACCTGCACCGTTGTCGCCATGAAAATACTCATTAAAAGTAAGTAAATTCTGCCAATGAGGATCGGTTCTAAATTGAGTAAAGTCGCCATATAAAGGTCTTTCGCCATTGGCTTTAGACAAAAAGATATTAATTAAGCGTCTTTCTATTTCTGATGCTACTTCCCAGAGAGTGACTATGTTACCCGAACCTGTGGGACATTCAACTGTAAACTTACCGTCGTAATAATAATCAAATCTTTGCAAAGCTTCAATTAAAAGATAGTTTACAGGAAACCAAATTGGCCCTCGCCAGTTGGAATTACCACCAAACATTTTACTGGGAGATTCGGCAGGTTCGTAAGCTACCTCATAAGTTTTGTCCTTAACATCAAAAGTATAGGGATGTTGTTGATGATATTTAGAAACAGAACGAATACCATAATCACTAAAAAATTCAGTTTCATCTAACATTTTTTGCAAGATTAAACGCAGCTTTTCTTCATTAACTACTGCTAATAACCGACGGGAATTATGATCGCATCCTTTCATACACGCAAGATTACGACTTAGTTGAGGACGTTCGTTAATAAACCAATCGACGCGCTTTTTAAATCCTGATAGTTTTTCTAGAGTTTCTTGTTCGACAGTAGTAACAGCAAGGAGGGGAATTAAACCTACCATTGATCGCACTTTAAGATCAATATTCTCACCATTAGGAAGATGCAACACATCATAGTAAAAACCATCTTCTTCATTCCACAAGTTAGTACCGTTTCCACCTATATGGTTCATGGCATCGACGATATACAGGAAATGTTCAAAAAACTTACTGGCAACATCTTCGTAGATATCGTTATCCTGTGCTAATTCTAGGGCAATAGTGAGTAAATCTAAACAATACATTGCCATCCAGCTAGTACCGTCGGATTGAGATAATTTACCTCCTGTGGGTAAGTCACTACCGCGATTAAATACGCCGATATTGTCTAAACCTAAGAAACCACCTTGAAAGACGTTATTGTTTTCGTCATCGTGTTGGTTTACCCACCAGGTAAAGTTTAGTAGTAGCTTTTGAAAGACTCTCTCTAAAAACTTTTTATCAGAACGTCCATATATTTTCTGTTCGATAGTATAGACGCGCCAAGTTGCCCAAGCATGAACGGGAGGATTTACCCCGTTAAAATCCCATTCATAAGCTGGCATTTGTCCATTTGGATGCATATACCATTCACGAGTAAGACGTTCTAATTGTTTCTTAGCAAAGTCAGGATCGATCGCAGCCAAAGGGATCATGTGAAAAGCTAAATCCCAAGCTGCAAAATAGGGATATTCCCATTTATCGGGCATGGAAATAACGTCATCAATATGAAGATGTATCCAACCGCTATTTGTACCTTTTTTACGTTGTTCGGGTGGTTCAGGTTGTCCAGGATCTCCTGCTAACCAAGTATCGACTATGTAATGATAATATTGTTTATTCCACAGCAAGCCTGCAAATGCCTGACGTTCAATGTTTTGTAGTTCGAGGCTTTTTTGGTAAGGGGAAACGCGCTGATAAAATTCGTCTGCTTCTTGTTGGCGTACTTGGAAGATGTCATTAAATGTTTGTCCAAACGGGGTTTCTAAATCGGGTTGGTTACAAAGTCTTAATTGGATTGCTTTCGTTTCACCGGCACCTATTTCTAAAGTGTAGTAAGCTGCAAATTTTGTACCCATGTTGTCTGGGTTGACTGCATCTTGTTTTCCTTCTACTACATATTGGTGAAAGGCATCTTTAACGTAGGGGGAATCATTTTTTTGACCAGATAGGCGTTGATGATTGGTATCATTTTCGGTAAACAGTAGGGGCGTTTCGCGTTGTAAGGGCGATTCGCGTATGCCTACGGCACGTAAACGAGCGCGTAGCGTCTCCGAAGGAGATATCGCCCCTACATTGGCACAATATAACCAGCGTTGACCTAAATCGGGATGTTGGGCTTCGATAACGCTATAGTTTTCTGTCTGTTCGTAGATTTTTAGTTGTGGTTTTTCAACTTCGTAACCCCAAGACCAAATATTGCGAAACCAAAGGGTAGGCAGTAAATGAATGCTTGCGGTTTCACTACCGCGATTTGTTACTTGAATAAAAATTAAAATATCTTCATCGCTGGCTTTGGCATATTCGACAGTGACATCAAAATATTTATCTTCGTCAAAAATACCAGTTTCAATTAATTCAAACTCCCTGTCTTGTAAACCCCGCTTTTTGTTTTCCTGTTCTAATTGCCAATAAGGAAAAGCTTTCTGTGGGTATTTATAGAGAAATTTCATATAGGAATGCGTCGGCGTATTATCGAGGTGAAAATAATACTCTTTAACATCTTCCCCATGATTACCCTGAGAGTTAGTTAAACCATAGAATCTTTCTTTTAAAAAGGAATCACGTTCATTCCACAAAGCCAGTGAAAAACACATCCGTTGATGATTATCCGATATCCCTGCAATTCCATCTTCCCCCCAACGATATGCCCGATAGTGAGACTGTTCAAAACTAAAATCATCCCAGGCTGAACCGTCTTCACTGTAGTCTTCTCTTACTGTTCCCCATTGACGGTTACTTAAATAACAACCCCATCTACGCCAATATGCTTTACGTTCTCTGTCTTGTTGTAATCTAATTTCTTCTTGCGTTATTTTTTGGGGTTCTGACATGAATTTGGCAATATAAATTTCAATTGTGATTACTGTATTGCGATCGCGCCTCTAATTTAATCTGACCAAGGATAGAAATATTTATAATTATTTATTAAAAAATAGCGATCACAAATATATTCGCGATCGCTACATCAATTCTATTACTCTGTTAACTATTTATTTTCTGATTCTTCTTTAAAAGATTCTGCTTTCTCTTGCTTTTCTTGACCATGTTCAATGGCTTCCTGATCGCCAGAAAACTTGCCTAGATTTTCTCTGATTTTGCCTTCGATTCTTTCGCTTCTAGACTCTGCCTTTAACTCCATAGACTCGGCTGCGTCTTTAATTTTATTCTTATCCATATCTCTATTTTATTTTTAATTTTGTTTACACGCTCATCGTAATTTTTATTAATCAGATGAGCTTCTATCTTTTGGTATATTTTATTGTTGAAATAATTATTTCCTTATCTTAAATATTTTGGATTAAATAAATTTTTATTGATTATTAGAGGCAATCGGGCGTTGACCATCAATATCTAATGTATCTACTACTTGATATTTATTTGCCATAATTGGACGTTCGCCATCGTCTTCAAAAGTATCTACAACTTCTGTATAACTCTTGTCTACTGGGCGTTCTCCATCTACTTTTAACACATAATCTGCATCTAAACTGCTAGAACTAATAGGGCGATCGCCATCAATATTAATTGTGTCTAAAACTTCATGCTGATTCTCAGCAAGAGGACGCTCTCCATCAACCTCAAAAGTGTTAACTATAGATAAATTACTATTATCTACAGGACGAACATTATTTATTTCTTGATGTTGAGTATTTTTAGTTGTCATTAAAAAATCAGGGCTTTTTTCAATCGGGCGATTTCCATCTTCATCAAAAGTATTGGCTATTTCTATTTGGGTATGATCAATCGGACGAATTCCATCTTCCTGATAAGTTTTATTTTCTTGTTCTTGATTCATAATTATGATGACTGACAATAAGATTAACTAAAATAGCGATTCTTATCGAAGTTAGGTACAAAATAATATTTCGGCTTTTGTTGTTAGCCCGATTGTTGATCGAGATGTACCTGATACATGACAAACGCTACATTAAATGTAACGCAATATCATTTAAAACTAATCTAACTAAAGTTGAATCTTGAAAGTATTTAAGTATTTAATTTTTTCTCAAGTGACTCAGAAAATTTTAAACTTAAAATTAAATCGATTGTAGATTAATTGCTCAAACTTTGTCTTTTGGTTAAAAAAGATCATCTATCTAAAGATATATTTTAATTTTAATAAGTAGTGTAATTAGTATTTAAATAGAAAAGCATTATTTTAAATTGATTTTATCAACACAAGGATCAAGTTAAAAAGCTTATTAATTGAGAGATTTTTATTTTACACTCTAAAAAATATATCTTGGGAAAGAATAAAAAAGTGACTAAATTGTGTTTTATTTAAAGAACCAACAAGATTTTAGACAATAGATTAAATATTATGGTTGCAGTAACAATTAAAGATCGTGACAGTTCCGAATCAAGCAATTCTGCCATCAAATCACCAACAGGACAATTAATTATTATTGGCGGTGCAGAAGACAAAGATAATGATTGCACAATTTTAAGAGAATTTGTTCGGCGATCAGGTGGTAGAAAAGCCAAAATTGTAGTGATGACGGCAGCAACTGGTTTACCAGGAGAAGTTGGTTCGGATTATCAACATATTTTTGAAAGATTGGGTGCAGACATAGTAGATATAGTAAATACCGAAAGACGAGAAGATGCCAGCAACCCTAGAGATCTAGAAGTTATTGAAAATGCCACTGGAGTCTTTTTTACAGGCGGTAATCAGTCTCGTATTACAGATTTACTAAAAGACACGGAAATAGATAAATTATTGCACCAAAAATTTGCTAAAGGTTTAGTTATTGCTGGCACAAGTGCAGGTGCAGCGATGATGCCTGAGATGATGATTGTCGAAGGGGAAAGCCAAACTAATCCTCGTATAAATAGTGTCATTTTAGAACCTGGAATGGGTTTTTTACCACAATTAGCAATCGATCAGCACTTTTCTCAACGAGGAAGACTAGGCAGATTTGTCTCAGCTTTAATGCAACAACCTGTGGTGTTGGGTTTTGGGATTGACGAAAACACTGCGATCGCTGTTGATGGAGATGAAATTGAAGTAATTGGGGAAGGCGCAGTAACAATTGTTGATGTTGCCCACATCAGCCATACAAATCTGAATGAATCTCTGCAAGATGAAGCCTTGGCTATTTGTGGGGCGAAATTGCATATTTTACCCCAAGGTTATCGTTTTAATATTAAGCAAAGAAAATGCATTTGTTAATTTAATCATAATTACTGTAAGGTGGGCATTGCCCACACTACCTAATTTCAAATAAAATCCTCTTTATTATGTAATTTTTCTGCTTCTAATTCTCGAACTTCTTTGTGTAAAAAATAATTTAAAAAAGTTCTGATACCTGCGATCGCAGCCAGCAAGCCAATACTTTCCCAACTAGGTGTTACTGCTGTACCGACAATATCAGCAGCTCAAAGAAATTCTAAAGCTAATGCCAAAGATAAGCCTAAATTTAACCTAATAGTATGATAAAAATCTTCGGAATCTTTGCGACGATAACTACGCAGAAATTTCGGAATAGTTTTTAGAATAGAAAAAGCGACAATAAAAATGGCTATGCCTTCAATGATTAATTTGAGGATATTGGCAATGTAATGCAATTCAGTTTCTATTGCTAAAATCAACCCAGACATTTAGATAATTATTGAGACAGAGCCTGTATTTAACTTTCTACCCTACACTAACCAAAGTTACATCTAAAATAAACAATCTAGAATATTTATTTAATTAAAGAAATCTTTAACTGAATCAATAAAACTTTCTGAAGTATCTTTAGTTTTATCTCCTACCTCATCAAGCTTATTTTTTGCTTCACTAATTTCTTCTTTAGCTTCACCTTTAGCTTGTTTGAACGTCCCTTCTGTTTGTCCTGTAAATTCCCCTATCTTACGCTGCGCTTTACCAATATTTTTTTCCACTGTGCCTTCAGCTTGATCGCTAATACCTTCTGCCGTCACTGCCAAATGTGAACTTTGAATCGTGGCTGCGTTGGCGTTATTGTTAACATCAAACACAATATTTGCCCAAGCCAGAATAGTAATAGCGATCGCCACCAAGACAATAACTAAGTTACTTGCATACATTTTCAGTAAATCAGAAATAGTTTGTTGTTTATAGGACATATTTTGGTATCTCCAATCTTTTATGTAGGCATCGTAATCTAATCTTGTCTTGATCTCGCTCTCTCTTTGGTTAGATGTTTAATGTTTCAATTTCTTTAATAAATAAGAGCGAGAGAAGCGATCGCTATAAAAGTTAACAGAATTTAAATTATTCTTCTTCCAGTACTTGACGGATACGTTGTTCAAGGCGATCTAAATCCAAACCACCTTCATCACGACTGATACGGCGTACAGTGCCATTAATCTGACCTAAATCACTCAGCAAATCTCGTAAAATTTCTTGTTGTTGACGAGACTGGATAACTTCTTTAGGTTCTTGCACAATATCTCTTAAGATAGTTGATTCCGATCTAGATGCGACTAAAGGACTAATTTCACCTTCGAGATAAACATGAGTACGTCTTCCTGAACCTCTGTCTTCTTCGATAGGAACTAAAGCTGTAACGCGATCGCTACGAACATATTTGCCAAAACCAAGAGGAACTAATACCGATGATTGTATTTTCATAGAGTAGATAACTGCAAAACGGTCAAATGCAGCAAATAACCGTAGGCGATTCGCAGATACTATTAGCGAAAATTAACGATAAATTTTATGCAACAGGTGCTTTTTGTACCCATTACGGCGCACCGTTAGAAAAAGGAATATTATGCGGAGAAAGAATAGTATGTCCTTGGCACAATGCTTGTTTTAATGCGATCGCAGGACAACAACAAGAACCTCCAGGTTTAGATTCTCTCTCAATTTTTCCCACCAGAGTCGAAGGAGAACAAGTTTTAGTGAAGCTGCCAAATGAAATACTTCAGCAGCGTACTTTATTAATGTCTAGATCTGTACCTAAAGTAGATAATCGCATATATGTTGTTTTAGGTGCAGGTGCTGCTGGTACGGCTGCGGTAGAAAGATTACGTCAAAAGGGTTTTCAAGGTAGAATACTTTTAATAAGTGCCGAAGAAAAGCTACCCTATGATCGCACTAAGTTAAGTAAAAATTATCTTCAAGGCAAAGTAGAGGAAGACTCTTTACCTCTGCGTAGTTGTGAATTTTATGAACAACATGAGATTGAATTGCATTTTGGCAAAGCTGTAACTCAAGTAGATGCGCTCAATAAATCGATTACTTTTGAAGATGGTTCTCCTATTGAATACAACTCGTTGTTACTAGCAACAGGGGCAAAAGCCAAAAAATTAAATGTACCTGGTTCAGATTTAGAGGGTATCTTTATCATACGCCAACCTGAAGATGCCAATGTTATTTTAAATGCAGTTAAAAATGCCAAACAAGCCTTGGTAATTGGTTCGAGCTTTATCGGTATGGAAGCAGCAGCTAGTTTAAACCAGCAGGGTTTGGAAGTTACGCTAGTTTCTCCTGATGATGTTCCTTTTAAGAAAATCTTAGGAGATAAACTCGGCAAAATGTTCCAAAAAGCCCACGAACAAAAAGGTGTAACTTTCAAATTTGGCACAAAAGCAACTAAATTTACTGGCGATGGTAAAGTCAAATCTGCTGTTTTAGACAATGGGGAAACTATTGCTACCGATTTAGTTATTGTCGGTATTGGTGTTGAACCTAACACTAGTTATATAGAAAGAATTCAATTAAACGAGAAAGATCATAGTATTCCTGTCAACGAATATCTGCAAACTGAAATTCCAGACATTTATGCAGCAGGAGATATTGCTCGTTTTCCCTATGCACCAATGAAAGATTCAACCCGTATCGAACATTGGCGGTTAGCAGCACAACATGGACGCATAGCTGCGGAAAATATGCTAAATAACGGCAATTCTGCCCCTACAGTGGATAATATAGTTCCTTTCTTTTGGTCTGAACAATACAATCTCAAATTACGTTACGTTGGACACGCCGAACAATGGGATGAGATATATATTGATGGTGATTTAAATTTAGATAAGTCAGAATTTCTCGCTTTTTATCTCCAAAATAACCGAGTTATGGCGGTAGCAGGAATAAACAGAGATAGAGATATTGCAGCCATCTCTCAATTAATGCGCCAACAAAAAATGCCTGATGGAATAACAGTTAAAAATACCGCAATTAATTGGACTCAGCAAATCAGTGAACAGTCACCAAAGTAGAAAGTAAAGAGTAAAGAGTAATAAGTTTATTGCTACTTGCTACTTTCTACCTACTACCTATTTTCTGACCTCTGACCTCTGACCTCTGACTTAGTTGTTATAGGTTAAATATATTCCTCATCGTTCATCATTCATCGTTTTTAGTTAATCAATGAACCACTACGACGTAATTATAATCGGCGCGGGTGCAGGTGGCGGAACTGTTGCCTATTCTCTTGCGCCTACAGGTAAACGCATTCTTATTTTAGAACGAGGCGGTTATCTGCCAAAAGAAGACGATAATTGGAATCCTGACGCTATTTTTCAGGGTAGAAAGTATCAAATACAGGAAAAATGGCTAGATCAAGATAATAAGGCTTTTTTACCCCAGGCTTTTTATAATGTCGGCGGTAATACTAAAGTTTATGGCGCAGCTTTGCAGAGAATGCGAGAAGAGGACTTTGGGGAAATACAACATCAAGATGGTATATCTCCTGCTTGGGAATTCAGCTATCAAGATCTTGAACCTTATTACACTCGCGCGGAAAGTCTCTTTAAGATACACGGACAAAAAGGCGAAGATATTACTGAACCTCCGATGTCGGCGGAATATCCTTTTCCTGCTTTATCTCATGAACCACGTATTCAAGAAGTAGCAGATGATTTACAAAAATTGGGATTACATCCTCATCATTTAACTTTAGCAGTCGATCGCAATGTGGAAGAGCCTGAAAATAGTCCTTGTATTCGCTGTGCTACCTGCGATCCTTATCCGTGTAAAATCGATGCCAAGATGGACGCGCAAACAGCCTGTGTTGATCCTGCGACAAAATATGATAATGTCGAATTAAAAATAAATGCCCTCGTAACCAGATTAATTACCGATGATCGTGGTAATAAAGTACAAGCAGTAGAAGTAGAGATTGACGGTAATAAAATTCAATACACCGCCGATACCTTCGTGCTTTCCTGTGGTGCAATTAATTCCGCAGCTTTATTATTAAAATCTGCCAACGACAAACATCCTAATGGTTTGGCCAACTCTTCAGATATGGTAGGACGCAATTTAATGCTACACAACCATTCTGCGCTAATGGCGATCGCTGATCAACCTAATCCGACAATTTTTCAAAAAACTCTAGGCTTTAATGATTTTTATTTTGGGAGTCCTGAACATGATTATCCTTTAGGACAAATTCAAATGACGGGTAAATCGAAATGGAATCGTTTAGCCCTTTTTTCACCTGACTCCGTACCCAAATCTACTCTAGAATATATGGCAGCACACGCCTTAGACTGGTGGTTAACTAGCGAAGATTTACCAGATCCCGATAACCGTGTTACCTTCACACCTGAAGGCAAACTTAAAGTAGATTTTACTCGCAGTAATCTTAAAGCTCATCGAGATTTGATCAATCTGTGGCAAGGATATCTGAGAGAAGTTGGGTTTTTTATGTTTATGGTCAAAGAAGTACCACTTTCAGCAGTTTGGCATCAGATAGGTACTTGTAAGTTCGGCTTAGACCCTAAAACTACTGTTCTCGACCTCAACTGTCGCGCTCATGATCTGGAAAATCTCTATGTTGTTGATGCTAGTTTCTTTCCTTCCTTCGATGGGTGCAGTCAATCCCACTTTAACCATTGTCGCTAATGCTTTGAGAGTCAGCGATCGCCTTAAAGATATTGTAGTACATTAAATTGATAGAGATAGTAAATTAAAAGCTTATAGCTAAGAACAGTTTGATCATCAGTTTTATACTTAAAATCAGCAGCGTCAAAATATGAACCACGAAAAATTTATGCAAGCAGCCATAACGGAAGCTAAAAAAGGAGATTTACCTTATGGGGCGGTAATAGTAAAAGATAACGAGATTATTATGGGTGGGTACAATACTACCCAAACAGATAATGATGTAGCTGCACACGGAGAAATGAATGTTTTACGTGCCTTTACTAAGAAATATGGTTATTCTTTAAATGCCTTATCTGGTTATACCCTATATACTACCTGCGAACCCTGTCCAATGTGTGCAGCAGCTTGTGTTTGGGCTGGAGTTTCTACAATAGTGTTTGGCGCATCCAGCCAACAAGTAAAGGAATTAGGGCAAGAACAAATTAATTTAGCTTGTAAAACAGTTACTGACAAAGGATTTCAACCTGTAGAAGTTGTTGGTGGTATTTTGGCTGAAGAATGTCTGGAATTATTTAAAAAAATCTAAATATTTTATTTTGCTAAAGATTGATCATTGTAATCAAAATCTAAACGACTATCATCTCTTTCTTCAAGTTTTTCTTTTAATCCTAATTCTTCCTGATCTGACATTTCTAAACCTGCTTGCTTGCTCAATTCATCAATATCATTCGCTTGATCATCATTTACTTCATCAAAAGGTTCGGTTTGAGCAAATTTTTCGTCATCCGTGTTCATTAAAATTACAACCCTCCTTTTAATTAGGGCGTATGCCATACGCCCCTAAATATTTATTTGTCACCAAACATTTTTGGCATTATTTCTACCTTTTGCCTTCTAACTTATTAAGATGTTCTACCTTCAGTTGGGCCGTTAATAGCTTTCCAGCCAGCTAAACCACCTTGTAGCTGAGAAACACTTTCAAAACCATCTTGACGTAGAGTATTTGCTGCTTCGGCTGCTTCCTCGTCAGTGTTACCGTAAACATAAATTGAACGGTTGTCAGGTAAACTTGTGACCTCAGATATTAACATTGCACCTGTGATCCGTTCTTCCAAAAATGCCTCGCGCGATCGCGTATCGATAATTGTTAGTGCTGGTTCTCCCCACTGTAAACGTTCTTTGAGTGCTTGCGCGCTTGATACTGCGGTTTGTTTGGGAGGAGTAGGAATTGCCTGAGTTAGTTTTTCTTTAGCTTCAGAGATGACATCGGCTTCTGTTTTTGGTTCAGAAGGTAATTTTTCTTTAATTTCTTCTTTAACTTCAGATAGTTTTTCTTTAGCCTCAGAGACTACTTGTGTTTCTTTTTGTTCTGCTGGTTGTTCTGACATAAAATTTCCTTCTATTTTTATAATTAACTATTACTATTTATTAAGACAAGTTTTATAATTTTTGAACTCCCTCTTCAGCTAGAGTTTATTGAGCTTTGAGATTTTTCAAAATACTACTTTTGATACATTTGTCAAACAAGTTTTTTTACTTACATTGGTCGTAACTAGTTCATAAATTATGAATTTTAATAATTAGTTGCAGGTAAAAAATCAATTATTTCAAAACAATGCAAACTAAAGAAAGTCGTCCAACTCCCGATGATATTCCCCCACAGAAGCTAGACTATCCTGCTTCTCAAAGGGATATGAAACCCCAACCCGATAGCAATTTATCTAACTATAATCCTGCCAATAAATTGACTGATAAAGTTGCTTTTATTACTGGTGGTGATTCTGGTATTGGTCGGGCTGTAGCGATCGCCTATGCTATGGAAGGGGCAGAAGTTGCTATTTTCTACAACGAAAATGATACCGATGCCGAAGATACCAAAAAAATGGTCAAGGAAATTGGCAATAAAGACTGTCTAATTATTAAAGGTGATGTTCGCAATTATGAAGACTGTGAACAGGCAATTAAGCAAGTAGTTGATCGCTTTGGAAAATTAAATATTCTGGTCAATAATGCAGCTTACCAGATGACCCAAAATAAGTTGGAAGATATATCTTTAGAACAGTTTCGACGCACAATGGAAACCAATATTTTTGGTTATTTCTATATGGTGAAAGCAGCCTTACCTTATTTAGAAGCAGGAGATGTAATTATCAATACTGGTAGCATTGTCGGCAAAATGGGTAAAGGAATGCTAGTAGATTACGCCACCTCTAAAGGCGCAGTCCATACTTTTACCAAATCCCTAGCTTTAAACTTAGGCGAGCGCGGTATTCGCGTCAATTCAGTTGTACCAGGCCCTGTTTGGACTCCTAATATCCCTGCAACTATGCCTGTAGAAAAAGTCGATAATTACGACACTGACGGCATCCTCAAACGGGCAGCACAACCAGAAGAATTAGCACCTGCTTATGTATTTATGGCTGCTGCCGACAGCAGCTTTGTTACAGGCGCACTGTACGACGTAACAGGTGGACAACTTTCTGCTTAGACAGTGATTAGAAAAGTTAAGTAGCAGTAGGGGCGCAAGGCTTGCGCCCTCCAAGTAGTAGGTAGTGGTAGTAAGTAGTAGGTAGTAGGTAGCAACCTATAACTCGTTACTCGTTACTCTTTACTTGTCACCAATACTTATTACTTATTACTTGTCCCCCAATCAACAATCAACAATTAACAAATATTATGACTATATCTGCTGATCAAATTCCCGCACAATCTCAAAATCAAAAACCTGCTCACGAGTCGGAAATGACTCCCAAACCAGTCTATGATCGTGACAGCTATAAAGGCAGCGAGAAGCTAAAAGGAAAAGTCGCTCTAATTACTGGTGGCGATAGTGGTATCGGTCGTTCAGTTGCCGTCCTCTATGCCAAAGAAGGGGCTGATGTTGCTATTGTCTATCTCGACGAACACGAGGATGCTCAAGAAACTAAAAAAGTAGTCGAATCTTTGGGGCAAAAATGTTTGGTTATTCCTGGTGATATTAGCGGTGAAAAATTCTGTGCTGAAGCCGTCCAAAGAACTGTAGACGAATTAGGCAGACTAGATATTTTGGTTAATAATGCTGCTGAACAGTATATGGAAAATCCCGAAACTCTAGAAGATATCGATTCCGCACGTTTGGGCAGTATTTTTAGCACCAATATTTTTTCGATGTTTTACTTCTGTAAGGCTGCTATTCCTCATCTCAAAGAAGGTAGCGCAATTATTAACACTACTTCCATTAATGCCTATAAAGGAAACGCTCCTTTACTAAGCTATTCCACAACCAAAGGCGCAATCTTGGCATTCACTCGTTCATTGTCTCAATCCTTACTCAAAAAAGGTATTCGCGTCAATGGTGTTGCCCCTGGCCCAATTTGGACTCCTTTTATTCCCGATGCTTTCCCAGCCGAAAAAGTAGAAGGCTTTGGTAAACAAGTTCCTATGCAGCGTCCAGGTCAACCTGTGGAAGTAGCAACTAGCTTTGTTTTCTTAGCTTCGGAAGATTCTTCTTACTTTGCAGGACAAGTTCTACACCCCAATGGTGGCGCAGTTGTTAATGCTTAAAATAGCGTTGCTAACTTAAAGTATAGAACTCATAGTAATACTGTTCGTAGCTATAAGCCCTTCGGGTTCGGCATTCGCTCTTTGCTGGAAACCAACAAGACCGCGATGCCTCACTATAAGCTATAAGCTTATAGCTTATAGCTATTGAATATTTCAAAGTGTATGACAGAAAAGCAATTACCAAAATTAGGATTAGTTTGCGTTACCGCTTCTGAGGAAGTGCGGTTTCGTACTGTCACCCGTAGAACCTTATCAAAATTATCACTACCAGAACAACAAACAAAACTGAGACAGGTATATACAGCTAACCTAATCAATTTAGCCAAAGCGATCGCTTTTTGTCATCGAGAACAAATTCAACTGTATCGAATAAGTTCCGCATTGTTTCCTTTTGCTGATGAAGCAATAGGCAACGCCATATTAAGTGAGTTTGAGTCACAGCTAGAAAAAATAGGCAATGAAGCTAAAAGATTAAAAATTAGAATAGTTGTGCATCCTAACCAGTATGTAGTGCTTAATTCAGACCGCAGCGAAGTTGTGAATAATAGTATCAAAATTCTGACAACCCACGCTCGGATCTTGGACTTGTTAGGATTACCTTGTTCTCCCTGGACATCTATGAATATTCATGGCGGAAAAGGCGATTAGCCCGAAGGGCTACGCTTCGCGATCGCGCGGGGAGATTAATTAATAATATTCAACAGCTACCTCAAAATGTCTATTCTCGTCTGACTCTTGAAAATGATGAATATACCTACAGTAGTCAAGCGATCGCTTATATCTGCCAAGCTGCCACAGTGCCGATGGTGTTTGATGCTCATCATCATTTAGTTTATGAACATCTAGATAGCTACGATCACCCAAGCATTAGTGAAATGCTAGAACTCGCCAGAACTACCTGGGAACAACCTCAATGGCAATTAGTTCATATCTCAAATGGTAGAGAACACCTGCACGATAATAAACACAGTGATTTAATTACCAATATGCCTGCTAGTTTTCGCAATGTACCCTGGATTGAAATAGAAGCTAAGAAAAAAGAACAAGCAATTTCTAAACTCAGAAAAGAATGGTTGCGATCGCCCAATTTACAACAGTTAACAAGACATTAATTTTGACTTTTGACTTTTAATTTTTCTATTGAATTTTTAAAAACTTGTGAGTTTGCAGACTAATACGCCACTTAGGATGTTGCAAAATGTAATTAAAAATCAAGTTCTGGCTTTGAGGAGAATTCCATTCAGGTTGTAGATAACATAAAGCTGTTTTTGGCAATAAGGCTGCTTGTTGTTCAGCCCATTTTAAGTCATATTCATTGGTGACAACTACTTTTAATTCCGTAGCCTGACTGTAAATACTGCTGTGAGGAGCTTTAAACTGTTTAGGAGAAAAAGTTACCCAATCAAAATCTCCACTAAAAGGATGTGCGCCAGAAGTCTCTATATGAACCTGCATTCCTACATCATGTAACTCTGTAGTAAGAGGATACAAATCGTGCATTAACGGCTCACCTCCTGTAATCACGACAATAGCAGGATTAACTGCTTTAGCTGCACTAGCTAACTCCTGAGTAGATTTGAGGGGATGACGTTGAGCATTCCAGGAGTGTTTTGTATCACACCAGGGACAATGAACATCACAACCTCCCAAACGAATAAAAAAGGCATTTACCCCTGTCCAATAGCCTTCTCCCTGGACAGAATGAAAAGTTTCTACAATCGGATAAGTAATAGTTTTAGTAGCAGTATTCAAAATATTTAAAATAATTAAATACAGTATGTTGATTCTATTATAAATAAAGGAGTCAGGAGTCAGATGCAGGGGTAGAGAAGTAGTGGGGTAGTGAGGTAAAGGGTAGTAAGTAATACTCCAATAACGCCACTACTCCGCTACTTTAATTACTTCCTATTTCCTACTTCCTACTTCCTACTTAACATCTTGTACGATTATAGCTATGCCTTTAACCATCCGCGATCATGATTTCAACTGGGGACAAAGAACCTATTTAATGGGTATTCTCAACGTTACTCCTGATAGTTTTAGTGATGGTGGAGAATTTAATAGTCTAGATTCCGCTCTCACTCAAGCTAGAACCATGATTAATCAAGGAGTAGATATTATTGATATTGGTGGAGAATCTACTCGTCCCAATGCAGTCGAAGTTTCAATTGAAGAAGAGTTAAAAAGGGTTATTCCTGTAATTCAAAAACTACGACGGGAAACTACAGTTCCTATTTCCATAGATACAACTAAATCAATCATCGCGCAAGAAGCGATCGCAGCAGGAGCAGATCTGGTCAATGATATTTCAGGAGCGACTTTTGACCCCAAGATGCTTGAAATGGTATCTCAGCTTAATGTGCCAATCGTTTTGATGCATATTCGTGGTACTCCCCAAACAATGAAGACTTTAACTAAATATCAAGATGTGGTGACAGAAGTTAAAGAATCTTTAGCGCAACAAGTACAGAAAGCAGTAGGTTGTGGTATTTCTAAAAGCAATATTATTATTGATCCTGGAATTGGCTTTGCTAAGACCGCCATCCAAAGTTTAAAACTGCTCCAGCGTTTACCTGAATTGAAAGCTTTAGATTTACCTCTGTTAGTTGGAGTATCAAGAAAAAGCTTTATGCGTCCGATTTTGCAAAAAGAAAACCCTAAAGAACGAATCTGGGGTACGGCTGCTGCTTGTTATGGCGCGATCGCTAAAGGGGCAGATATCTTAAGAGTTCATGACGTAGCAGAAATGTATGATATCTGTCGAATGGCAGATGCGATCGAGCGTAATTTTGGAAAATAAGCACAAATCAATTTTATAGTTTGTAATAAGCTTAATTGAAATAAGAAAAAACTGTATCTGACCCAATTCAAGTTCTTGCTGCTTGTATTAATTGTCTTTTACTAACTATAAGAGTTTGCAATAAACTATATCGTGTTTTGAGGGCAATTTCTAAAAATCTTGATTTCGCCAGGCTTTACGAACTAAATTGGAGACGCTGGTTATTTAGAAAAAAGCTCTATAATTAAAGACTTTAAAGCTTTTTCTGAGAAATTTTTAACGGCTAAAACATAAGCAATATAGAACTTACGGCTCTCTTGATTAAACCTCATAAGTCAATAATGTAAATTTATGTAAGCCAATTATTGATATTTAATTGCAATAAGTGCTAATTTAATTTGAGCAATAAATTATTGCGGTTCTATTCTAAATTGACTAAAAACTGAAGATCTCATTAAAGTCGGAGTTACTGAATTTTAATAAGTTTGAATAGTTTTAATTAGAGTTAACAGTCAGAGCCGACTCTGATCGTTGGTCAAATATAAGATTTTGAAACTGGTGAACGTCGTCAAGTTAAAAATCACTTTGATAGTGATTTGATAGTGAGAGGAATTTTGTAGTGAATAATTGTTCGACGATAGTAGAGCTTCTACAATATAGAGCTTCGTCACAATCTCTAAAAACGGCTTTTAAGTTTTTAAAAGATGGAGAAAAAGAAATAGAGATCCTAACTTATGCAGAGTTAGATCGACGAGCCAGAGCGATCGCTTCTAAATTACAAGCATTAAACTTAAGTGGCGAAAGGGCTTTATTACTATATCCTTCAGGATTAGATTATATAGCAGTTTTTTTTGGCTGTCTGTATGCAGGCGTTATTGCTGTTCCTGCTTATCCGCCCCAGAATCAAAGGAAAACGCCTAGAATACAAGCTGTTACTAAAGATGCACAAGCTGCGATCGCCCTAACTACTAAGATGCTTTTGCCGAAGATGCAGTCTTTGCTAGGGGATTTACAATGGTTGGCAACAGATGATTTAGAGTCAGGAATTGAAATTAATTGGCAACAACCAAATTTAGCTCAAGACACGATTGCTTTTTTACAATATACATCAGGTTCTACAGGTACGCCTAAAGGAGTCATGGTCAGTCATGGCAACATATTACATAATGCAGCGATGACTTATCGTTGCATGGGACATTCCCCTGAAAGTAAATTTGTTTCTTGGCTGCCGATATATCATGACATGGGGCTAATTGGAGGTATTTTACAGCCTCTCTATGGTGGATTCCCTTGTATTTTAATGTCGCCTACTGCTTTTTTACAACGTCCTTATCGTTGGTTAAAAGCTATTTCAAGCTATGGTGGTACTACTAGCGGTGCGCCTAATTTTGCTTACGAACTATGTGTGCAGAAGATTACTGCCGAACAACGCGCTACTCTTGATTTGAGTAGCTGGCAGGTGGCTTTTAATGGGGCGGAACCGATTCGTCATCAGACTTTAGAGTTATTTGCCGCTACATTTGCTGACTGTGGCTTTCGCCCGTCGGCTTTTTATCCCTGTTATGGAATGGCGGAAACAACTTTGTTAGTTTCTGGAGGGGATAGGACTGGGAGACTGGGAGGCAATGAGACTGGATATAAAACTAAAGCGGTGGACAGGTTAGCTTGGGCGGAAAATCGGATTGTGGAGGCTTTTGGGGAAGAGGCAAAAAGTCAGGTTTTGGTTAGTTGTGGTAGAAGTATTCCTGGGCAAGAGGTTGTGATTGTTAATCCTGAATCTTTGACTCTTTGTGAGGATAATTGTGTTGGGGAGATTTGGGTACATGGGGATAGTGTGGCGAAGGGTTATTGGCATCGTCAACAAGAGACAGAAGAAACGTTTCAAGCTTGTTTAAGTGAAGAGTCTCCCCGTCGCCTTGTCTCCCCGTCTCCGAGTCTTCCCGTCAGCCACAATCATACACTTATTCAGCAACGCCCTTTTTTACGTACTGGTGATTTGGGTTTTCTTGATGATTTAGGAGAATTGTTTGTTACTGGGAGACTTAAGGATTTAATTATTATTAGGGGGCGTAATCTTTATCCTCAAGATATCGAACTAACGGCAGAAAGAAGTTACAATGCTCTACGTTTGGGTAGTAATGCAGCTTTTTCAATAGAAATAGATAACGAGGAAAGATTAGTCGTTGTTCAAGAATTGGAATTTCGCACCAAACCGAATCTAGAAGAAGTAATTGCAGCTATTCGACAAGCTGTAACTGAAAGCCATGAGATAGAAGTCTATGGTGTAATTTTAATTAAGCCTGGAAGTATTCCCAAGACTTCGAGTGGCAAAATTCAACGTCGGGCAACTCGGAATAAGTTTTTAGAAGGTACTTTAAATACTGTTGCTACTAGTGTTATTGAAGCTAAAAAAATTATTGATGTAGAAATTAAGTTAACCAGGGAAGAACTTTTACAATTGCCTCCTCAAGAATCCCAGTTACTTTTGGAAGCATATCTGCGATCAAGTATTGCACACATACTAAAAAGATTACCTCAAGAAATCGAGCTAACAAGCCCTTTGACTAGTTTGGGATTAGATTCTTTAAAAGTTTTTGAGTTAAAAAATAAAATTGATGCTGACTTAGAAGCTAGTGTTGCGATCGCGGATTTGTTTTCGGGATTAAACACGCGATCGCTTTCTATTAAGATATTAGCGCAACTGGTAACAAGTAATTCTACAGAATCTAGATCTTTAAAGAGAATTACTATAAATAATAATATTCATCCCGTTTCTTTTGCTCAAGCTAGACTTTGGTTTCTTGATCGCCTCAAAACTGATAATCCTGCTTATAATATCTCCTTTGCAGTACAGATTGAAGGCAAGCTGAAGATTGAACGTTTAGAAAGTTCGATTAATCAAGTTATTGCTAGACAAGAAATATTGAGAACTTCTTTTAGTACAGTCGATGGCAAATCAGTACAAATTATTCATCCCAATCTAAACTTAACTTTATCCATCTCGGATGTATTAGAATCAGAAGTTAAAGCCATTACTACAAAGGAACATCAACAGCCTTTCAATTTAACTGAAATACCTTTATTAAGACTAAAGTTATTACGGCTTGCTTCAGAAAAGCATATTTTACTGTTAACGATGCATCACATTATTGCTGATGGTTTGTCGGCAGAAGTCTTTATGAGGGAAGTTGCCCAATTTTATCAGGGATTAGCTGTTCCAGAATTACCTATACAGTATAAGGATGTAGTTTATTGGCAGCATCGATTACTAGACACAGATTACAGCCGACATCTAGATTATTGGCAAGCTCAATTAAAAGACGCACCCCCTTTATTACAACTACCTACAGATAAACCCAAACCAGCAGTACAAAGTTATCAAGGTCGATGTCAGTCTTGGGAAATACCAGTTAGTCTAACGAAACAGTTGCATAGTCTGGCACAAAATCAAAGGGTTACGCTGTTTATGTTGCTGTTAGCAGCATTTAAAACTTTACTCTATAGATATACTGGGCAAGAACATATTATCGTTGGTTCGCCGATTGCTAACCGTAACCATGAACAATTAAAAGGTTTAATTGGTTTTTTGGTTAATACTCTAGTATTGCGGACTAATTTAGCTGAAAATCCTCATTTTGCAGAATTATTATCTCAAATACGTCAAGTGGCTTTAGAAGCCTATGCCCATCAAGATTTACCTTTCGATAAATTAGTAGAAGCCTTACAGCCAAAAAGAGATTTAAGTTATACACCTTTGTTTCAGGTAATGTTTGCTTTCCAAGATGCACCTCAGTTAGCAACAATTCCTGGTTTAACTTTGAGTGAGTATAAGGTTGATAGTCAGATAGCGCAGTTTGACTTAAGTGTCTCCATTGAAAATAGAAATGAAACCCTAATTGCTAGTTTTGAATACAATACGGATTTATTTAATGATGCAACTATTACTCGGATGGTGAGTCATTATCAAAACTTGCTGGAAGGTATTGTAATTAATCCTCAAGCTAGACTATCAGAGTTACCTTTATTATCAGCCCAAGAAAGACAGCAATTACTAATTGATTGGAATCCAATTGTTGATGATGCTCAAGTTTCGATTCAGCAGTTATTTGAGAAGCAAGTAGAGAACAATCCTGATGCTGTAGCAGTAGTTTGTAACAACCAACAATTAACCTATCAACAGTTGAATGAGCAGGCAAATCAACTAGCTTATTATCTACAAGAAAGTGGGGTTAAACCAGAAGTATTAGTTGGAGTTTATTTAGAAAAATCTTTAGCAATTTTTATTGCTATTTTAGGAATTATTAAAGCTGGTGGGGCTTATCTGCCTCTCGATCCAGAATATCCTCGCGAACGAATTACTTGGATGTTGGAAGATGCCAGACCATCAGTTATTTTATCGCAGGAATATTTAGCCAAACAACTACCAGATTCTTCTTCTAAGATTATTTGCTTGGATTCTGAATGGAATAATATTACGCAAAAAAGTTTGACAAATTTAACTATTCAAACAATAGCAGAAAATGCAGTCTATACAATTTATACTTCAGGTTCAACGGGTAAACCTAAAGGAGTAGTTTGTACTTATGGTGGTTTAGTCAATACTTATTTAGCTTGGCAACAGTCTAATTTATTACCTACTGATAGTAATAGCTGTTATTTACAAATGGCTAGTTTCTCTTTTGATGTCTTTACAGGAGATTTAATTAAAGCTTTATGTTCAGGAAAAAAATTAGTTATTTGTCCAAAAGATTTTCTTTTAGAATCTAAAAAACTTTATCAATTAATGATAAAAGAACGAGTTACTTGTGCCGACTTTGTACCAGCAGTATTGCTTAACTTAGTTGACTATTTAGAAAGAACTAAACAGTCTTTGGAATTTATGAGCTTATTAATTGTTGGTTCGGATTGCTGGTATATCAAAGATTGCCAACGAGTTAAAAATTTGTGCGGTTCAAATACTAAGTTAATTAATGCTTATGGTGTTAGTGAAGCAACTATTGATAGTACCTATTTTGAAGGAAAAAATTTAGAATTAGTAGGAGATATCTTAGTACCTATTGGTCGTCCTTTTAGTAATACCCAAATCTATTTATTAGATAATAATTTACAACCAGTACCTATTGGCGTTTGGGGCGAAATTTATCTAGGTGGTAGCAGTCTTGCTAGAGAATATTTAAACAATCCAGAGTTAACTCAAGAAAAATTTATTTCTAATCCCTTTTCAGTTAATAGTAATAATTCCCCCCTAATACCCCATTCCCCTAATCCCCTACTTTATAAGACGGGAGATAAAGCACGATATCTTTCCGACGGTACTATTGAATTTTTAGAGAGAATTGACAGTCAAATTAAAATTCGTGGTTTTCGGATTGAACTAACGGAAATTGAAACAGTAATTAATCAATATCCAAATATTAAACAAGGGGTAGTTGTTGCTAAAGAAGATACAAGTAGTAATAAATATTTAGTAGCTTATTTAGTTCTTACTAAAACAGAAAAAAATAGAGAAATATTAATCGAACAATTAAGAAATTATCTCAAAGATAAATTGCCAGATTATATGATACCTGTAGCTTGGCAGGTATTAATGGAATTGCCTTTAACAGCTAATGGAAAAATTGATCGCCTGGCTTTGCAAAATATTAAAATTCAGGGTACTGCTTCGCCCCCTTCGAGAACGCAAAACATTACTGCTAATAATAAACAAGAAAGAATTATTTTAGAAATTTGGCAAAAATTACTGCAACGAGAAAATATTGGAATTGATGATAACTTTTTTGATGTTGGTGGACATTCCTTATTATTAGCTCAGGTACAAGAAAATCTAGAACAATCTTTTTTGATCGACATAGCTATTACCGATTTGTTTAAGTATCCCAGTATTAGTTCTTTGGCAAATTATTTAAGTCAGCAAGAAAATGATTTATTGGCAACTAAAAATAATACAGAAGAAATTAGTAATCGCATTGAAAAACAAAAAGCAGCATTAGCGCGGAGAAAGCAATTAAGAGGAGCAAGAAAATAATGAATAATCAAACTAATTTTAATCTTGAAGATAGTATCGCGATCATTGGTATAGATGGTCGTTTCCCTGGAGCAAAAAATATTGATGAGTTTTGGGAAAATCTGAAAAATGGTCGTGAATCAATTACTCATTTAAGTGATCAAGAATTATTAGCTATTGGGATAGATAAAACTCTAATAGATAATCCTAACTATGTTAAAGCTGGAGGATTTTTAGAAGATATTGATTTATTTGATGCCAATTTTTTTGGTTACAATCCTCAAGAAGCAGCAGCGATCGATCCGCAACATCGCATCTTTTTAGAATGTGCTTATTCTGCTTTAGAAAATTCTGGTTACAATCCCGATCGATATACGGGTAAAATTGGTATTTTTGCTGGGGTGGGTTGGAATAATTATTTATTATTTAATCTCGATCGCGATGAAGATTTTTTTAAGACAGCTTTAGGTTATCAAACAGTCATTGGTAACGAAAAAGATTTTTTAACTACTCGCATTTCTTATCTGTTAAATCTCAAAGGAATAAGTCTAGATATTCAGACGGCTTGTTCTACTTCTTTAGTTGCTACTGCAATGGCTTGTCAAAGTCTACTTACCTATCAATCTGACATGGCTTTAGCAGGAGGAATTAGTATTGCTAGTCTAAAGAAAACAGGATATTTATATCAACAAGGGGGAATCTTATCCCCTGACGGGCATTGTCGCGCTTTTGATGCGCAGGCACAAGGTACTGTACCAGGTAGCGGTGTTGGGGTAGTTGTTTTAAAACGTTTAGAAGATGCCTTAACTGATGGCGACTGCATTCATGCCATTATTCGCGGTTCGGCAATTAATAATGATGGTGGGGATAAAATTGGTTATACAGCCCCCAGTATAGACGGGCAAGCAGAAGTAATAGCAGAGGCTTTAGCTTTAGCGGGAGTCGAACCCGAAACTATCTCTTATATTGAAACTCACGGTACGGGAACGGTTTTAGGCGATCCGATTGAGATTGCAGCATTAAACCAGGTTTTTGGCGTTCGTAGGGGCGAACGGCCGTTCGCCCTTACTCTTGGTTCGGTAAAAACTAATATTGGTCATTTAGACGCAGCAGCAGGGATTACAGGACTAATTAAAACGGTTTTGGCTTTAAAACACCAGCAGATTCCCCCTAGCTTACATTTTCAGCAAGCAAATCCTAAAATTGATTTTGCTAATAGCCCTTTTTACGTCAATACTGAGTTAAAAGAATGGCAGACAGCAGGATATCCCAGACGGGCTGGGGTTAGTTCTTTTGGGATTGGGGGTACGAATGTTCATGTTGTTCTTGAAGAGTCATCAGTCATCAGTCATCAGTCATCAGTTGAGTTGAATGGCACTCGTACTAATCTGTTGGTTATTTCTGCTAAGACTGAAAGTGCATTGGAAACGGCAACGGATAATTTAGTCGCACATCTAAATAAGCATTCCGAATTGGATTTGGGGGATGTTGCTTATACCTTACAGATGGGGCGGAAGGAGTTTAATTATCGTCGGATGGTGGTAGGGAAAAATGTTCGGGATGTGGCGATCGCTTTACAAAATAGAGAACCACAAAGGGTTTTAACTCATCATACTCCACAAAAACGTCATTCAATGATATTCATGTTTCCTGGGCAGGGTTCTCAGTATGTCAATATGGGTAAAGAATTGTACGCTACTGAACCTGTATTCCGCGAGTGGATTGATCGCTGTGCGGTATTATTAGAATCAGAATTAAGCTTAGATTTGCGATCGCTCATTTATCCTGTAGAGGCAATTCCTGTAAGGGCGTTTGCGAAGCTGCCGAAGGCATATCTCGATTCGCCCCTACAACAAACCCATATTGCCCAACCAGCTATTTTTACCATTGAATATGCCTTGGCGCAATTATGGATGTCTTGGGGCATTAAACCAGAAGCTGCTATCGGACATAGTATTGGGGAGTATGTAGCTGCAACCATTGCGGGAGTTTTCTCTTTAGAAGATGCCCTACATCTGGTAGCGCGACGGGGTAAATTAATTCAACAAATGCCTACAGGTTCGATGTTGGCGGTATCTCTATCAGAGACAGAGATAGGGACGATTCGCGAATCGTCCTTACTCAAAGACGAGTTATCCTTAGCTGCTAGTAATGCGGGCAATTTATGTGTTATTTCAGGTAACGATAAGGCGATCGCTCTTTTAGAAACCCAACTACAAGATCGAGGGATTGAATGCCGTCATCTCCATACTTCCCATGCTTTCCATTCCTCAATGATGGATGGTGCGATCGCACCTTTGGCGGAAACAGTAGCTAAGGTTAAATTAAATCTGCCCCAAATGCCTTTTATCTCCTGTGTTACAGGAACTTGGATAACCGCAGAAGAGGCGACAAATCCCTACTATTGGGCAAAACACATGAGGGAAACAGTTCGTTTTGCTGCGGGAGTTGAGGAATTATTACAAGATAGCAACTGTATTTTATTAGAAGTGGGTGCAGGAAGAACTTTATCTACTTTTGTCAAGCATAATTCTATTCAAGCAACGGGGCAGATCGTTTTATCTTCCTTACCCCATCCGAAAGAAACAACGGGCGATAAGCCTAACGGCATGGCTTCGCTACGCTCTTTCATTCTTAATATGTTAGGTAGGCTGTGGTTAGCAGGAGTTGCAATTGATTGGAGTAATTTTTCTGCCCAGCAACAGTATCAACGAGTACCTTTACCTAGCTATCCTTTTGAACGGCAGCGTTATTGGATCGATCCCCCCTCGATCTCTTCTGATAAAGGGAGACATGGTAAGAAAGCTAATATTGCTGATTGGTTTTATATTCCTACGTGGAAAGCAATACCCTTTTTTAATACAAACAATACGAGTAAAGAAAACTATTTAATTTTTGCAGATCGATCGCAAATTGGCGAACAAATCATCGAACAATTAAGTAAACAAGGAGAAATAACAGCAGTCTATAGTGGGGAACAATTCGATCAAGATAACAATAAATATACGATCGCTTCTAACAACCCAGAAGATTATCGCACTCTCTTCAAAGCGATCGCCGAATCGGGTAGTATTCCCACCAAAATTATCTATCTGTGGAGTATAACCCCCCTTAGTAAGGGGGGAAAGGGGGGATCGGAATCTTTTTTCTATCTCCTATACCTCACCCAAGCACTCGATCGCCAACAACCAAAACACGAGATTGAAATTATTGTCGCTACCAACAATTTTTACGACATTATCGGCAATGAAGCCTTATCTTACGATTCAGCAACCGTATTAGGTGCGTTAAAAGTTATTCCTCAAGAGTATGCTTATCTAGATTGTCGTCAAGTGGATTTCGATCTGAGGGAATCTACTTGTTTAGAACAATTAATTACCGAATTTACTAACAATTCAGCAGATAAATTTGTCGCCTACCGCAATCAACGTCGTTGGGTACAAACTTTTGAAGCAATTTCTCTCAACACCCAAGAAAACTCGAAATTAAGACAAGGAGGAGTTTACTTAATTACAGGAGGTATGGGTGGTATTGGTTTAACTTTAGCGGAACATTTAGCCCGTACTGTACAAGCTAAACTTATTTTACTGGGACGTTCTTCATTACCTGAACCAGAAACTTGGGATGAATGGTTAGCGAATCATGATGCAGAAGATTCTATTAGCCAAAAAATTAGTAAAATCAAGAATTTACAAGCTTTAGGGGCGGAAGTTTTACCCCTGAGTGCAGATGTCTGCAATTATGATTCAATGAGACGCGCGATCGCTTTAGCTTTACAAGGTTTTGGCACGATTAACGGTGTAATTCATGCTGCTGGTGTTGCGGGTGGTGGCATGATTCAATTGAAAACCCCAGAAGTAGCTGAGAGTGTTCTTGCCCCTAAAGTTACGGGAACATTAGTTCTAAATGAGGTATTAAAAACTATCGATTTAGATTTTATGGTGCTTTGTTCCTCTTTAACTTCTATTGTCGGCGGATTTGGACAGGCTGACTATTGTGCTGCTAATGCCTTTTTAGATGCTTTTGCCCGTACTAATCGCCAAACTATAGCAATTAACTGGGATGCTTGGCAGGAAGTCGGCATGGCAGTTAATACGGAAGTGCCGAACGAGTTGAAACAGTGGCAAGAAGATAATCTGCAACATGGCTTATTACCAACCGAAGCAGTAGAAGTATTTGATCGCATTTTAAATAGTGGGCTGTCTCAAGTTATTGTTTCCACTCAAGATTTAACTAGGGCGATCGCGGAAAACAATAACTTTCTGCCCAACTACCAAACCCAAGCCCTATCTACCTCACACCAAAATCTCAGTAAAAACTATGTTGCCCCTAGTAACGAAATTGAAAAAACTATTGCAAAAGTATGGCAAGAAGTGATAGGGTTTGAAAAGATTGGAATTCATGACAATTTCTTTGAGTTAGGCGGGCATTCTTTGCTAGCAGTACAGGTTACTTCTCGCCTCCGAGAAACCTTTAAACTCGATCTACCTTTGCGGACGCTTTTGTTTGAAACTCCGACGATCGCTGAATTAGCTGCGTTAATCGGTGAGCAAACTACGTCAGTAGATGAAACTGAAGCAATGGAGCAATTATTAGCTGAAATCGAGAATCTTTCCCCTGAAGAACTTGATCGGCAACTGACACAACAGTCCTAGCCTAGAATAAACAAGCTTTCTTTTTTTCGATTTTAATTGCAAATAATTCTTAACTAATTATCAACTTTAACTTGTATCACATGGAATTTAGCCTACTATACTTTTCTGGAGATGGCTCGACAACACGGACAGATAAATACGATCTGTTGCTGGAAACAGCTAAATATGCAGATCGTCATGGTTTTAAGGCGGTGTGGACTCCAGAACGTCATTTTCACCCCTTTGGGGGGCTATATCCCAACCCTTCAGTGATGGCTGCTGCTTTGGCGACTATTACTGAAAACATTCAATTGCGATCGGGTAGTGTGGTCATGCCGTTACAAAATCCCGTCAGGGTTGCGGAGGAATGGGCAGTAGTAGATAATTTATCTCATGGTAGAGTAGGCATTTCCTTTGCTTCTGGTTGGCACGCAGATGATTTTTTACTGCAACCGAGTAATTACCCCAACCGCAAAGAGGTTATGTGGCAAGGGATAGAAGTCTTTAAAAGGCTTTGGCAAGGGGAAAAAGTAGAATTTTTGGGAGGTACAGGAAAACCAGTCCAGATTCAAACTTTTCCTCGACCAATTCAGCAACAAGTACCCATTTGGATTACTTGTGGCGCAGATGAAACTTTTATGCGTGCGGGTAAAATTGGAGCGAATGTTTTAACTTCTTTGCTATACGAAACTACGGATAACTTAGCTAGACAAATATCTCTATATCGCGATTCTTTAGCAAAACACGGTCATGATCCCCAACAGGGAAAAGTAGCTTTAATGCTCCATACCTTTGTTGGAGATAATGAAGAATCCATTAGAAGCCAAGTTAAAGAACCATTTTGTAATTATCTAAAAACCCATTTTGGTTTAGTAGAAAGGTTGGCAAAACAAATAAATTTTGAAGTCGATCCAGATACATTTACCGAAAGCGATCGCGCCTCTCTATTTGATTTTGCTTTTGAACGTTACTTAAAAGGTAGGGTGATGATTGGCACTGAAGAAAATTGTCGTCAAACAATTGCATATATGAAAAAAATTGGTATGGATGAAATTGCTTGTTTGATTGATTTTGGGTTGAATTTTGATGCGGTAATGGCAAGTTTAAGCAAGTTAACTGAATTAAAAAATGAGCAAGATAGACAACCTGTAGGTTATTCAGCATTAAGCTTTTTTTAAGAGAATTATGGATATTACAGTAGTTGCTTGGGGGGGACAAGGGGATTTTATTCCCTGTGCAGCCTTGGCATTAGGATTACAAAAAGTAGGGCATTCAGTTAAGTTTGCGACTTATATTGAAGAGCAAGAATTTGTTGAAAACTTAGGCTTAGAATGTTTACCAATGGATTGGGAAGCAGCAGAAAGTCCAATTTTAATTAATCGTCAACCTTTTATTACTATTAGTCAAAATAGCGATCAAATAAAATTACCTAAAAATAGTTTACTAGACGAACTATGGCGAGTTTGTCAAAATACCGAAGTCATTATTTTTAATGGGGCATCATATCCCTGTTACTATATTGCTGAAAAATTAAATATTCCTTGCTTTGTTGCATCACCTCAACCCCATCATCAAACTGTAGCTTTCCCTCATCCTTTTGTAACTGATGGCAAATCAAAAGGAAGTATTTACAACTGGCTTACTTATCTTTTATTCAATCGAGTTTTTTGGCAATATATTCGTCAGCCAATTAATCGCTGGCGACAGGATAAATTACAATTACCTCTACTATCTTTTGCGGAAGGTTTAGTGGGTAGAATGAAGCGAGAAAAAATACCTTTCTTATATAGTTATAGTCCTGCTTTTTTACCCAAGCCAAAGGATTGGCATGATGACAATATTTATGTTACTGGTTATTGGTTTTTAGATGTTACTAAAAACTGGCAACCTCCCCAAGATTTAATTGATTTTTTAGCTGCTGGTGAGCCTCCTATTTATATTAGTAATATTTGGCATCAAGAAGCTTTAGGAAAAGAAATAATTCAAGAAATTTATCAGTTAACTCAGCAACGAATAATTGTTCATGGCTTAGATAATGATGACTCGAAAATCGAAGCATCAGAGCAAATATTTTATCTTCAAGGATTTATTGCTTATGAATGGTTATTTCCTCAAATTTCTGTAGCGGTGCATCACGGTGGCTGTGGTACAACCCACAGTTGTTTACAGGCTGGAGTACCAATGGTGGTAATTCCTTATCAAAGTGATAACGATCAAGCTTTTTGGTCGCTGCAAATAGAAAAGATGGGTTTAGGTATTGCTTTATTTCCCGAAAAAGAAACAATATCTCCCCAAAAATTATGGTCAGCAATTCAAAAAATTATTAGCGATCGCGATATGCAGCAAAGAGCTAAAAATATTGCTAAAAAAATGCAATTTGAGAATGGAGTTGATCGAGCTATTGACGTTTTTAATAGTTATTTTTAAATAAAAATTTATATTTTTCTTTTTAAAATCATGAGTAGTATCCAAGACAGAATCGCTGCCCTGTCTCCAGAACAAAGAAAACTATTGGAGTTACGGTTAAAGCAAAAACAAATTAATTCTATTTCTCCCAGAAAAGCATCGAATACTTTAAGTTTATCGCCGATGCAAGAAGGGTTGTGGTTAGCACATCAATTACAACCAGACTTGCCTTTATATAATGAGTCGAGTTTATTTAAACTTACAGGTAAACTCGATGTTAAGGCTTTAGAAACAAGTATCAATAAAATTATCGATCACCATGAAATTTTACGGACTAGTTTTTCCGTTATTGATGAAAGGGTAACGCAAGTTATTGCGCCAGAATTATTTATTTCTATCCCTATTATTGATTTAACTAAATCTTCTCCAGTAGAAGCTGAAATTCAAAATATTATTAATCAATATGCTCGCCAAACTTTTGACCTAGAGCAATTACCCTTATTAAGAACTGTTATTATTTCCATCGCCCAACAAGAACACTTGATGTTAGTTGTCATGCATCATATAATTTCTGATGGTTGGTCTTGGGGTGTTTTTTGTCAAGAATTAGCAACATTTTATCGGGGTTTAACTTTACCAGACTTGGCAATTCAATATGGCGATTTTACTCTTTGGTATCAAGAAAATGTTCGAGAAAAAATTATATCCCAGTTAAATTACTGGCAACAACAACTAAAAGATTCACCCCCAATTTTAGAATTACCCACAGACTATCCTCGTCCTGTCAAGGCAAGTTTTAAAGGAAAACGAAAAACATTTATTATTTCTCAGCAGCTTACCGAACAACTAAAAGCATTAAGTAAACGAGAAAATGTTACTACTTTTATGTTATTATTGGCTGCATTTAAAACCCTACTTTATCGCTACAGTCAACAAACAGATATTTTAATCGGTACTCCCGTTGCTAATCGGAATAATATTGAAACGGAAAATTTAATTGGTTGTTTTATTAATACTTTAGTTTTAAGAACTAATTTAGATCGCGAACCGAGTTTTTTAGAATTATTACAACAAGTAAAAGCTACAACTATAGAGGCGTATCAACATCAAGATTTACCTTTTGAAGAATTAGTTAAAAAATTAAGAATAGAGCGATCGCCTGGTATAAATCCTTTATTTCAAGTAATGTTTGTTTATCAAGAAGCACCATTACTGAGTTTTAATTTACCAGACTTAACTATTACTCCTTTACCTATAGATAACGGTATTGCCAAATTCGATCTAACTCTTTACATCGAAGATACCAAATCAGAATTAATTGGCTTTTTAGAATATAGCAGTGATTTATTTGCTGGAGACACTATTAAAAGGATGTTGGCAAATTTTCAAACCTTGCTAACGGGAATTGTTGCCAATCCCGATACTAAAATCTCTCGCTTACCTTTATTAACAGAAGCAGAAAAAAATAAACTTTTAGTTGAATGGAATAATACCAAAAAAGATTACTCGTTAGATGTCTGTTTGCATCAATTATTTGAAAAGCAAGTAACTAAAGCCCCCGATGCAATCGCAGTAGTATTTGAAGATAAATATCTTACTTATGCCGAACTAAATAATAAAGCAAATCGATTAGCCCATTATTTACAACAGCTAGGAGTAGGTAAAGATATTTTAGTTGGTATTTGTTTAGATCGTTCTTTAGAAATGGTTGTGGGACTTTTAGCTATCCTCAAAGCAGGTGGTGCTTATGTCCCCATCGATCCTAGTTATCCCTTAGAACGAATTGAGTTTATTTTACAAGATTCAGACTTAAAGATTATTCTGACGCAACAACATCTGCGGGAAACTTTATCCTCTCATTCAGCACAACTAATCTGTTTAGATACAGACTGGGAGATGGGGAGACTGGGAGATGGGGAGACTGGGAGACTGGGAGATGGGGAGACTGGGAGACTGGGAGACTGGGAGATGGGGAGACTGTAAAATTGCTGAGCCTAATTATTCTCAAGTTAATACTACTACTCCAGAATCTTTGGCATACGTCATCTATACCTCTGGTTCGACGGGTACACCAAAAGGGGCAATGAATACCCATCGAGGAATTTGTAATCGTCTTCTCTGGATGCAAGAAACCTATCAACTAACCCCTAATGATGCGGTATTGCAGAAAACCCCCTTTAGTTTTGATGTATCGGTATGGGAATTCTTCTGGACATTAATGACAGGTGCGCGTTTAGTTATTGCTAAACCAGGAGGACATCAAGACAGTACCTATTTAGTCAAGAAAATAGCACAGCATAACATCACTACTATACATTTTGTGCCTTCCATGCTGCAAGTCTTTTTAGAAGAATCAGGATTAGACAACCTAAGCAGCCTCAAAAGAGTTATTTGTAGCGGAGAAGCTTTACCCGTAGCCTTACAAGAGAAATTCTTTACCAAACTGAACGCAGAACTACATAATCTTTATGGACCAACAGAAGCAGCGATCGATGTTACCTATTGGCAATGTCAACCAGATACCAATTTAAACACAGTTCCTATCGGTCGTCCTATTGCTAATACACAAATCTATATCCTAGATAAACATCTTCAACCCCTACCCATCGGCGTACCAGGAGAATTACATATTAGTGGTGTTGGTGTCGCTAGAGGTTACTTAAATCGCCCCAAATTAACTGTAAGGGCGTTTCGCGAAAGCGGTGCGACCCCGCGTCGGCGTAAGACGCAAGGGAACGCGCACCAAGACACGCCCCTACAAGACGGAAAACTATACAAAACAGGCGACTTAGCGCGATACCTACCCAACGGCAATATTGAATACATCGGGCGTATAGACAACCAGGTAAAACTGCGGGGTTTTCGTATTGAGTTAGGAGAAATTGAAGCCGTACTAACTAGACATCCTGGGGTAAGAGAAGCGGTAGTGATAGTTAAAAATGAACCACAGTCTTTAATTGCTTATCTGGTACTTCAGCAATCAGAAACATCTATTACAGAATTACGTTGCTTTCTAGAACAGCAACTACCAGAATACATGATTCCTAATGCTTTTGTGGTGTTGGATGCTTTACCCTTAACTACTAATGGCAAAGTAAATCGTCGTGCTTTATCTAATATCGATGCAGTAGCAAATACAAAAAGTGATTATATTGCACCCGATACACCTATTCAAGAAATCCTAACGGGAATTTGGGGTAAAATTCTCAATCTTTCCCAAGTAAGCATTGAGGATAACTTTTTTGAATTGGGGGGACATTCTTTATTAGGCACTCAAGTAATTTCTCAAGTTAGAAATACTTTTAAGGTGGAAATTCCTTTAGGAGAATTATTTGCTGCACCAACAATCGCCCAGCTTTCTCGATTAATAGAAAAAGCGATCGCAAGTAAAGCTAATTTAGATTCTCTACCTTTGAAACCAGTTGCTAGAAATAGTAACTTACCTCTTTCTTTTGCTCAACAAAGACTGTGGCTACTACAACAATTAGAACCTGATTCTGCTGCTTATAACGGTTCTAATGCTTTACTAATAGACGGGAATATTAACCTAGAAGCCTTAACCACTAGTATTAACGAAATTATCAAAAGACATGAGATATTGCGGACGAGTTTTAACTCATTAGATGGTCAAGCGGTGCAAAAAATTGCTAATGAATTAAAGATATCTCTATCAATTATAGACTTACAAAATTTGTCAGATACAGAACAACAAGCAGAAGTAAAAAGATTAACAGTAATTGATGCCCAAAAACCATTCGATCTTACCCAAACACCTTTATTAAGACTGAGTTTAATCAGACTAAAAACAGAAAAATATCTTTTATTAGTGACTATGCATCATATTATCTCCGATGCTTGGTCAGCAGGAATATTTATTCAAGAAATATCGGTACTTTATCAGGCTTTTTCTACAGGAAAACCATCACCACTACCAGAATTACCAATTCAGTATGCAGACTTTGCCGTTTGGCAACAAAAATGGTTACAAGGAAAAGTTTTATATAATCAATTAACTTACTGGAAACAACAATTAAAGAATACTAAAACTACCCTGAAATTACCCAGAGATAAATTCAGTAATGAAATAACTTCTGCTGGCAAACAATATCATTTTGCTCTTAATAGCGAATTATCTCAAAAATTAGATATTCTCAGTCAGCAACGAGAAGTCACTTTATTTATGACTTTGTTGACGATTTTTAATACTTTACTTTATAGCTATAGCCAACAAGAAGATATTTTAATTGGTTCTCCTATAGCTAATCGTAACCGTAGCGAAATTGAAGGATTAATCGGCTTTTTTGTTAACACTTTAGTTTTACGAACTGACTTATCAAACAATCCAACGTTTACGGAATTAATACAAAGAGTCAGAAAAATATCGTTAGATGCTTACGCCCATCAAGACTTACCTTTTGAAAAATTAGTAGCAGAATTACAACCAGAACGTTATCGCGATCGCTCGCCCTTTTTCCAGGTATGGTTTGTTTTACAAAATGCCCCCACTGCCAAGCTTCAACTATCAGGATTGAATTTAGCTTTATTAGATATTGAAACTGATGTGGTACGCCACGATCTGAAATTAGATTTAACTAAAACTGAGTCAGGTATTAAAGGTTTTTTTGAATATAAACAAGACTTATTCTCGAAAACTGCGATCGCAAACTTTACTGACAGATTTAAAACAATAAGTAATTTAATTATTGAACAACCAGAACTTAAGTTAGATGAATTAATTACAGTTGTAATTGATGCAGAGAAAGAAGAACAAAAACTTAAAGGCGATCGCTTTAAACAACAACAAATTCAACAATTAAGTAAATTCAAACGTAAAACCATAACCCCGTAGGGTACGGTGCTGTGGGGCGAGGTTGCCTCGCCCCACAGCACCTCCGCAAGGCTTGCGCCCTCCATCCCATAAAGTCAAGGACATCAAATTATGATTAATCTAAAAAGTATTAAAAGAAAATCCGTCAACTTTGAAACAGAAAAATTAATTACCACAGAATTTATCAATCCAGATAAGCGATCTCCTTTAGTAATTAAACCTATTATTAAGGAATTAAACTTAATCAATTGGGCGACTAATAATCGCGATTGGATCGATAATAATTTACTCCAATATGGAGCGTTACTATTTCGAGATTTTCAATTTAAACAAACAGAATTTGAGTCATTTATTAACGCGATCGTAGGAGAACTACTCGATTATTCTTACCGTTCGACACCCCGTACTTTAGTTAATGGTAAAATCTATACCTCTACAGAATATCCTCCCGAACAGTTTATTCCTCTACACAATGAAATGTCCTATGCTCGTAATTGGGCGAGTAAAATTTGGTTTTATTGTGTTAAACCAGCAACCCAAGGCGGAGAAACACCTATCGCAGATAGTCGCCAAATATTTAATAAAATTCCTCTGCAAATTAAAGAAAAATTTATCGCTAAAAAAGTAATGTATGCCCGTAATTATGGGGGAGGATTAGATTTAGATTGGCAAAATGTCTTTCAAACTAATAATAAAACGGAAGTAGAAAGTTATTGTCGTCAAGCAGGAATTGAATTTGAATGGATAAGTAAAAATCATTTAAGAACTCGTCAAGTTTGTCAAGCTATTGCCACTCATCCCATCACTAAAGAAATAGTTTGGTTTAATCAAGCTCATTTATTTCATGTTTCTAGTTTACCTATAAATATCCGTGAGTCTTTGTTGTCAATGATGTCAGAACAAGATTTACCTCGTAATAGTTTTTATGGAGACGGAACACCCATAGAGGATTCAGTTATTGAAGAAATTAATCGTATTTATCGACAGGAAATGATTAGTTTTCCTTGGCAAGTAAGAGATATTTTAATGCTGGATAATATGCTGTTTGCTCATGGGAGAAATCCTTTTGTGGGTTCGAGAAAAATTTTAGTAGGAATAGCTTAACATTTATCATTTATCATTCAATATCTATTATGGAAGGTTTGGCTAGTACAGGATTTGAAATATCTCCACAACAAAAATATCTTTGGTTATCATATTTGGGAGAAGAAAGGCAAAAATTGCGAGTTACTGGAACAGTTTTGCTTGAAGGTAATTTAGATAAAACTGTTTTAGCAAAAGCTATTCAAAAAGTTATTAATAATCATGAAATACTGCGGACTGGGTTTAAGAGTATCTCTGACTTAGATATTCCCGTTCAAGTTATTTATGAGAGAGATAATTTTTGTTTAAATATTTACGATTTAACTAACTTTAATGCAGTTAAACAAGAACGTGACATTAAAGCAATAATCGATCGATTAACAGAAACTGAATTCGATCTAGAACGAGGAATTGTTTTTCATGCCAGTTTAATTAAATTAAAACCAGACAAAAATATTTTGGCGATCGCTATATCTTCTCTTTGTGCTGATGCAATATCTTTTCATAATATTGTTGAAGAAATTAGCAAAATATATCAAAACTATTTAGAAGGCAAAGAAATAAACAATGAACCGTTACAATATGCCGATCTAGCTGCTTGGCAAAATGAATTATTAACCGCACCAGAAGCCAAAGTAGGTCACGAATATTGGCAAAATAAAAATTTGTCTAGATTTGTTATTAATAAACTAACTAGAGAAAAGCCAGTTAATTCTAAATTAGAATTTATTCCTCAAGTAATTAGCCTGAATATCAGTTCTGATTTACTTAAGAAACTAGAACTATTAGCAGAACAACAGAATACATCTATTGCTACTATATTAATGGCTTGTTGGCAGATATTATTATGGCGATTATCAGATAAACAAGAAATTGTAGTTGCTAATTGTTTTGCTAATAGAAACTATGCAGAACTAAAATCTGTAGTTGGCTTGTTAGCTAAATATATTCCCATACAAATTGCCTTAACAGAAGATTTAAACTTATCCCAAGTTTTAAATAAATTAGATCAAGAAATAGACGAACTTAATCAATGGCAAGAATACTTTATTGCTACATCTGATAACTATTCATTACCTTATGCTTTTGAATTTAATTCTCAACCAAATAAATATCAAAATAATAATCTCACCTTTACCATTCAAAACCTATCAGCTTACAGCGATCGCTTTAAACTGAAACTTACTTGTTGGAATAATAATAACTCTCTGAAAATCCAATTACATTATGATGCTAACTTATTTCAACAAGAAGATATAAAAACTTTAAGCTTAGAATATCAAACATTACTAGAAAGTGCAGTAAATAATCCTGAAATAACAATCGATCGATTAAATATTATCAGTCCACAAGAACGCGATCGCCTATTAATTGAATTTAATAAAACTGATTCTCTTATTCTTTCCCATCAATGTCTACATCATTGGTTTGAAGCACAAGCAAATAAAACTCCTAATGCAAGGGCAGTTATTTTTGAAGAAGAAACGCTAACCTATCAAGAATTAAACAATCGAGCAGAAAATATTGCTCAATACTTAATATCTTTAGGTGTAAAATCAGAAAACATTATTGCTCTTTGCGTCGAACGTTCCTTAGATATAGTAATTGGAATTTTAGGTATTCTTAAAGCAGGTGCTGCCTATTTGCCTCTAGAACCTATCTTACCTAATGAAGCTTTAACTTTTAGATTACAAGATGCCCAAGTACCGATAGTCTTAACCCAAAAACATTTACAAACAAAAATTGAAACTTGTGTCAGTACCACGCCAAATAAAATAGAAATAATTTCTCTCGATAATAATTTACAATTTTCTTTTTCTACACCCCTAAACTTAGGGCGCAAGCCTACTGCCCCAAAACCCAACAACCTCGCTTATGTCATCTACACCTCTGGTTCGACAGGAAAACCCAAAGGAGTAGCCGTAGAACACCGCCAAATAGTTAATTATCTCAGTGGTGCATTAACCAAATTAAACATACCAAAAGCTGCTCATTTTGCATTAGTTTCTACCTTTGCTGCCGACTTAGGTAATACATCTATTTTTGGTGCTTTGTGTACTGGTGGTTGTTTGCACATTATTAGTGAGTCAAAATCAACCGATCCTATAGCCCTAGCGGATTATTTTAGTCGCCATCAAATTGATTGTTTAAAAATTGTTCCTTCCCATCTATCTGCTTTATTAACTGATGTTAATGCCCAAAAATTATTACCTCGTCAACGTTTGATTTTAGGTGGTGAAGCACCCAATTGGGAATTAATCGACAAGGTGCATCAGCTAGTACCAGATTGTCAAATTTTTAATCATTATGGCCCAACGGAAACTACTGTCGGAGTATTAATAAATAGAATCGATCCTACAAAACAAAATAGTAGTTTGCCCCTACTGGGTAATCCTATAGCTAATACCCAAATTTATATCTTAGATAAACATCAACAACCAGTACCTATTGGTGTAGCAGGAGAAATTTATATTGGTGGTGCAAATGTCGCCAGAGGATACATCAATCAACCCGAATTAACTGTAGGGGCGTTTCGCGAAACGCCCCTACAGAATGAAAAATTATATAAAACAGGCGACAAAGCCAGATATCTTCCCAACGGTAAAATTGAATTTTTAGGAAGAATCGATCGCCAAATTAAGCTACATGGCTATCGTATCGAACTAGGAGAAATTGAAACTGTAATGCGTCAACATCCTCAAGTAACAGATGCAGTAGTAATAGTAAGAGAAAATTCCAATAATCAATATCTCGTCGCTTATTTTATAGCTAATGCAGAAATAAACCGCGATTTAAATAATTTTTTAAGTAAGAAACTGCCAGAATATATGTTGCCTTCCCATTTAATTCAATTGAAGGCTTTCCCCTTAACATCTAACGGCAAAATTGATTTTAATAGCTTAGCTTCACCAGAGACAATTAATATACAATCATCGACATTTGTTGCCCCTCGTAATCCCATAGAAATAGCATTAGCAGAAATTTGGGCAGAACTTTTAGGACGAGAAAAAATTAGTATTCACGATAATTTCTTTGCCTTGGGTGGAGATTCAATTATTAGTATTCAAGCGATCGCAAAAGCAAATCAAATCGGGTTGCGTTTAACTCCCAAGCAAATTTTTGAACATCAAAGTATTGCTCAATTAGCTACCGTTGCTGAAATTAACAATACTAATATTGCCGAACAAGGTTTAGTTACGGGAATAGTTCCTCTAACTCCCATTCAACATAGTTTTTTCGAGCAAGATTTAGCTGAACCCCAACACTGGAATCAATCTGTTTTATTAAAATTAAAGCAAGTAATCGATTTAGAACATTTAGTAACAGCGATCGATTACTTACAACAACATCATGATGTATTAAGAGCTAAATTTAACAAACAAAATGAACAATGGCAAAGTGAAATTATTGAATCAATCCCACAAATCGCAATTACTAAAATAGATTTTTCTCATCTGTCAGAAAATAAGCAAAAAAACGCGATCGCTCAAAAAGCGACAGAAATACAAGCTAGCTTAGATTTATCATCAGGTAAGTTAATAGCAATAGCCCTATTTAATCTAGGTAAAAATCGAGCAAAACGTTTATTAATTGCGATCCATCATTTAGTTATTGATGGGGTTTCTTGGCGAATTTTATTAGAAGATTTACAAACTGCTTTAACCCAAATCAGCCATGGTAAAGCAATTCAATTATCGCCCAAGACAACTTCTTTTAAACAATGGGCTAAATGTTTGCAGGAATACGCCCAAACAGAATCAGTTAAGGGTGAATTAGATTATTGGTTGAGTTTATTTGAGGGAATAGGGAACAGGGAACAGGGAACAGATCCTAGAGATAATTTGAAAGTTTTACCTCTCGATTTTCCTGATGGTGACAATACAGTTGCCTCTGCTACTACGGTATCAATAAAGCTTGATGTAGAAGAAACAAAAGCTTTATTACAAGAAATACCCGCAGCATATCATACTCAAGTTAATGATATCTTGCTCGCTGCTTTAGTCAAAGCTTTTGCTGGATGGACGAGACAATCTCAATTACTCGTCGATCTAGAAGGACACGGACGAGAAGATATTTTCACCGATGTCAATTTATCTCGTACTGTTGGCTGGTTTACTAGTGTTTTTCCAGTGCTTTTGGATATTAAAAAAACTGATTTAAATGACGAAGTTATTAAAACAATCAAAGAACAATTACGTCAAATTCCCCATAAAGGTATTAGTTACGGTTTACTGCGTTATCTAAATAAAGATAAAACAATTTCCCAGGCTTTAGCAGCTATACCCCAGGCAGAAGTTTGTTTTAATTATTTAGGACAATTCGATAACTTATTAGCAGATTCCGATTGGTTTAAATTAGCATCAGGATCAGATGGACAAGCTCGTAGTTCTTTAAACAAACGTCACTATTTATTTAACATTAATGGTTATGTTGTTGACGGTAAATTAAACTTTGATTGGATTTATAGTTCTCAAATTTATCGAAAACAGACAGTTATAAATTTAGTAGAGAGTTATCTTAAAACGCTACAAGATTTTATCGCTTTGTCTTATTTAGAAGTTAAAAGTTATAACGCTTCAGACTTTCCCCAAGCCAATTTGAATCAAGAACAATTAAACAATTTTTTAGAAACTCTAGATTGAAGATAAACAATTAGTAGGGGCGTATGGTGAAGCAGTGCGGTCTTGGCGGTTTCCGTCGAGGAGCAACTGCTGAACCCTTTAGGGCATACGCCCTAACATAAAAATTAATTTGACATTTAAAGTTATGAATAAAGAAAATATTGCCGATATTTACGAATTATCACCTCTACAACAGGGTATTTTGTTTCACAGTATTTGCGAACCAGAAACAGGGGTTTATTTTATCCAACTTTGCTATCGCCTACAAGGTAATCTCAACCTATCTGCTTTTGAACAGGCATGGGAGCAAGTAGTTACTAAACACTCGGTTTTACGTACTGCTTTTTATTGGGAAAAACTAGAAAAACCTCTACAAGTTGTATATAAACAAGTGCCAGTTAAGATTCAGTTTGAAGATTGGAGTAATGAAGAAGGAGAAAAGGAATTAGAGACTTGGTTAGCTAAAGATAGAGACAAGGGTTTCAATCTGTCTCAAGCACCTTTGATGCGTTGGCACTTAATACGTCTTGCAGAGAAGGATTATTATTTTGTTTGGAGTAAACACCATTTAATTTTAGATGGTTGGTCAACTGCATTAGTCTTAAAAGAAGTCGTAGAAATCTATGAAAGTCTGTGTCAAGGCAAATCTTCTTCTCTTACAGATACATTACCTTATAGAGAGTACATCGCTTGGTTACAACAACAGGATTTAACTCAAGCTAAAAAGTTTTGGCAAAGCCAACTCCAAGGAATTAAAACTCCGACTTCTTTAGGAATAGGGAGACAAGGGGATGAGAAGACAGGGAGAGCGGGCGGAAACGCGTCGTCTCACGGCGCATGTTCCACGCCCGCTAGGGGAGAAGAATCTTTTAAGCTATCTTTAGCAACCACAGCAGCATTACAATTACTAGCTAAAGAAAATCAATTAACCTTAAATACCCTAGTTCAGGGTGCTTGGGCATTACTATTAAATCGTTATAGTAGCGAGACAGATATAGTCTATGGAATAACAGTTTCTGGTCGTCCGACCGATCTGATAGGGGCAGAATCGATGGTAGGGTTGTTTATTAATACCCTCCCCGTGCGAGTAAATATAAAAGCGCAAGATAGTTTACTCCCTTGGCTAAAACAACTACAAAACCAACTATTAGAAATACGTCAATATGAATACAGTCCTTTAGTGGAAATCCAAGGCTGGAGTGAAGTACCGCGAGACTTACCACTGTTTGAAAGTATTGTTGTTTTTGAAAACTATCCAGTAGATTCCACTTTACAGCAGCAAGGAAATTTAACTATTGAGAATGTCACGGCATTTGACCATACCAACTATCCTCTGACAGTAACGGTTATTCCAGGGGAAGAACTATCAATTTCCCTTGCCCATACCACTTCTCGTTTTGATACTGCTACTGTAAATCGTATGTTGGGGCATTTCCAAACCTTACTAGAAGGAATGGTAAATAATCCTCAAACTAAGTTAGTAGATTTACCTTTATTAACCGCAGCCGAAAAATCTCAATTATTAGAATTCAATCAAACCTCATTTACAGTTACAGAAGATAAGCTTCAGCAGTGCATTCATCAACTATTTGAAGCACAAGCAATTAAAAATCCCAACACTGTAGCGGTAGTCTGGGGCGAGTCTCAGTTAACTTACCAGGAATTAAATAGCAAAGCTGACCAATTAGCCCATTATTTGCATCAAAATGGCGTAAAACCAGAGATTATTGTCGGCATTTATTGCGATCGCGAAGCGTACACCCATTCGAGTGCAAGCCCGAAGGGTAATCGCTCGTTAGAGATGGTGATTGCTTTATTAGCCGTTCTTAAAGCAGGTGGGGCATACCTACCTTTAGATACGAATTTACCCCATGAAGCAATAACCTTTAGATTACAAGATGCCCAAGTACCGATAGTCTTAACCCAAAAACATCTACAAACCAAAATCGAAACTTGTATAGCTGCAACTGAAAATAATATACAAATTATCGATCTCAATTGTACATTTTCCCCTACTTCCCTACTCTCAGGGCGCAAGCCCTTCGGGTTCGACAGTTTGCTTATGTCGGTGAAACCGCCCACCGCAACTGTCTCACCTTGCGCCCCTACACCAATAAATCTTAACAACCTCGCTTACGTCATCTACACCTCTGGTTCGACAGGAAAACCCAAGGGGGTAATGGTAAATCATGCCAGTTTGGTTAATGCTTACTTTGCTTGGGAAGCATCCTATCAACTAAGTTCCGTCAAAAATCATCTCCAGATGGCGAACTTTGCTTTTGATGTGTTTACTGGCGATTTAGTTCGGGCATTATGTTCGGGAGGAAAATTAGTTTTATGTCCCCGTGACTTGTTGTTAGAAGCAGACAAACTATATCAACTCATACAACAGCAACAGATAGACTGTGGGGAATTCGTACCAGTAGTATTGCGAAATCTGATGCAGTATCTCGAACAAACTCAGCAACAACTAGATATGTCTCTGGTTATCTGCGGTTCGGATAGTTGGTATGGTAGAGAATACAATCATTTCAGGAAGTTTTTAGGCAAGCAAACCCGATTAATCAATTCTTTTGGGGTAACAGAAGCCACTATTGATAGCTGTTATTTTGAAACTACTAGGGATATAGCACCAGAACAATTAGTTCCCATCGGGAAACCCTTTGCCAATACACAATTATATATTTTAGACCAAGAAAAGCGATCGCTTCCCATCGGAGTTACAGGAGAACTTTACATCGGTGGCGTGGGTGTCGCCAGAGGCTACCTAAATCGCCCCGAATTAACCGTAAGGGCGTTTCGCGAAACGCCCCTACAGGATGGAAAATTGTATAAAACAGGTGACAAAGCCCGCTATCTTCCTAACGGTAACATTGAATTTTTAGGACGCATTGACAACCAAGTCAAACTTAGAGGTTTTCGTATTGAACTGGGAGAAATTGAAGGAATATTAAGCCAACATCCCCTAGTGAAAGAAAATGTGGTTATTATGCGTGAAGACAACCCAGGAGAGCAAAAATTAGTTGCTTATCTTGTTTCCTTAGCAAACAAACCTTTGCCCCTAACAGAATTACGCAACTTCTTAAGAGAAAAACTACCAGAATATTCTCTTCCTTCCGCCTTTGTCTTCCTCGAACAATTACCCGTATCCCCTAACGGCAAAATCGACAGAAAATCCTTACCAATACCCACCCAAACCTGCAATTTAACTAATAAATATACTCCACCAAATAATGCGATCGAGGAAATCTTAGCTGGAATTTGGGCAAAAATTTTACATCTACAACGAGTTGGTATTCACGATAACTTCTTCGATTTAGGAGGACATTCCTTACTAGCTACCCAAGTTATCTCTCGTATCCGCGAAGCTTTTGCCATTGAACTACCGATACGCTGTTTATTTGAATCTCCTTCAGTAGCACAACTGGCACAAACCTTAATTAAAAAAGAAGCTACACCAGGAATTACCGAAAAAAGAGCGCGAATTCTGCAAAAACTGGAAAATATGTCTTCTGAAGAGGCAAAACAACTACTTCAACAGAAAAAAGCAATTTCAAAATAAACCTAATTTTAGGGCGTAAGCCTTACGCGCCTACTGATTTTATTCTTTGCGTGAAATAAAAACTTAATTCAGATACAAATACCGTGAATCAACCAAACTTACAAGATCATTTTTCAGCCGAAAAACTAGAATTATTGGCATTGTTACTAGAAGAAGAAGGAATCGAGGATACTGCTAGAGAAAATATTCCTCCTCGCCGAAGTAACGATAATTTACCCCTTTCCTATGCCCAACAACGCTTGTGGTTTCTGCAACAGTTAGAACCAGATAACCCTTTTTATAACATTCCTTCTGCTTTGCGTTTGCGAGGCAATTTAAATGTATCTATTCTAGAAAGCTGTTTTAATCGCATTATTCAACGTCATGAAATTCTCAGAACTAAATTTATTAGTATCGATGGAAAAGCAACCCAGATAATTACACCAGAATTAAATCTAACCTTACCAGTTATCGATTTAAGTCATCTACCAGCCCAGGAAAAACAAATAGAAGCAAGAAGAGTAATTAATCTGGAGGCGCAAACCCTTTTTAATTTAGAAATACCACCATTACTGAGAACTTCTTTACTGCGTTTAGATGAGGCAGAGTATATCTTACTGTTTACCATGCACCATATCGTTAGTGATGGTTGGTCAACAGATATTTTAATTAACGAAGTAGTTAGTTTATATCAAAGTTTAATTAATAACCAGTCTTCAACTTTAACCCCACTCACCATTCAGTATGCAGATTATGCCCTTTGGCAACGGCAATGGTTACAAGGAGATGTTCTAAACAAACAACTCAATTTTTGGCAACAGCAACTAGCGGATATTCCTTCAGTTTTACCTTTACCTACGGATAAATCTCGTCCCCAGATTCAATCTTATCGAGGTACGAAACAAACTTTTGTTATCTCTTCAGAACTAACTACCGCCCTGAAAACCCTTTGCCAGCAGGAAAATTGTACTTTATATATGATGCTGTTGGCAGCCTTTAAAGTGCTGTTATATCGCTACACGGCTACTGAAGATATAGTAGTGGGTTCGCCCATTGCCAATCGTAACCGCACAGAAATCGAAACTTTAATCGGTTTTTTCGTTAATACTTTGGTATTGCGGACAAATTTAGCTAATAATCCTACTTTTCTAGAAGTATTAGCCAGAGTCAAAGATGGCACTCTTTCCGCTTCTACCAATCAAGATGTACCCTTTGATCTAATTGTAGAAGCAGTTACAAAAGAGTCGCAGCGCAGTCTCAGCCATACTCCTCTCTTCCAAGTCATGTTTGTGCTGCAAAATGCGGTACAGTCTAACCTGGAACTACCAGACTTAACTTGGGAATCCTTAGAGATTGAAGCTACTACCACCAAGTTCGATCTCACTCTATTAATTGAAGAAACTGAAACAGAATTAAAGGCTTGTTGGGAATATAGCACCGATTTGTTTAATCCCGATACCATTAGCCGAATGAGCGAGCATTTTCAGACTTTGTTATCTGGTATCGTTGGGAACCCTCGACAGTCTATTAATCAACTACCTTTACTAACAACCCAAGAACAACAATTATTAATCGAGTGGAATGCTACTGAAGCAGATTATCCTTTAGATAAGTGCGTTCATCAATTATTTGAGGCACAAGCAGTTAAAACCCCCGATGCTGTAGCGGTAGTATTGGGCAATTCTCAGTTAACTTATGGAGAATTAAACAACAAAGCTAACCAATTAGCGCATTATTTACAACAAAATGGCGTAAAATCAGAAATTTTAGTGGGAATATGCTGCGATCGCTCTTTAGAAATGGTTATCTCTTTATTAGCGGTTCTCAAAGCAGGTGGTGCATATTTACCTTTAGATACGAATTTACCCCATGAAGCAATAACTTTTAGATTACAAGATGCCCAAGTACCGATAGTCTTAACCCAAAAACATCTACAAACCAAAATCGAAACTTGTATAGCTGCAACTGAAAATAATATACAAATTATCGATCTCAATTGTACATTTTCCCCTACTTCCCTACTCTCAGGGCGCAAGCCCTTCGGGTTCGACAGTTTGCTTATGTCGGTGAAACCGCCCA